>NZ_JASJXG010000007.1:0-167161 GCF_035018765.1 Variovorax sp. RTB1 | reverse complement strand
ACACCGGAAAGTCCGAGTCGCCCAGCCGCACCACCACCTGTTCGAGCGGGACGCCGAGCAGCTCCGCCGCAGTCTGCGCAATGACCGTGTAGCTGCCGGTGCCGATGTCCGTCATGTCGGTCGAGATCGTGACCACTCCCTTGCCGTCCAGCGACGCGCGCGCCGCCGAGTTCATGGTCATGTTGCCGCGGAACGCGCTGGCCATGCCCATGCCGACCAGCCATCGGCCGTCGCGCACCTGGCCCGGCGTGGCACGCCGTTGCTCCCAGCCGAAGCGCTGCGACCCGATGCGCAGGCAGCCAATGAGGTCGCGGTGCGAGAACGCACGGCCGGGCTTCTCGGGATCGACCTGGGTGTCGTTCGCGATGCGCAGCGCCACCGGGTCCATCTTCAGGCGCTCCGCCAGCTCGTCCATGGCGATTTCGAGCGCCATCAATCCAGGCGCCTCGCCAGGTGCGCGCATTGCGTTGCCTTCGGGCAAATCGAGCGTGGCGAGACGGTGGGATGTGATGCGGTTGTCAGCCGCGTAGAGTTGGCGCGTCTGCATCGCGGCGGTTTCGGGCTGACCGCCGGGCAGGTCACCGGACCAGCTCTCGTGCGAGATCGCGACCAGCTTGCCGTCGTTACCGGCGCCCAGCTGGATGCGCTGGATCGTCGCGGGGCGATGGGTCGTGTTGTTGGGAATTTGCGGACGCGCGAGCGCCACCTTGACCGGTCGGCCGGCCACGCGTGCCGCCAGCGCCGCCATGACGACGTCGCTGCGAATCCACAGCTTGGAGCCGAAGCCGCCACCGACATAGCTCGACACGACACGGACGTCCGCCGGCTGCAGGCCGAGCACTTCCGCCAAGTCGCGCCTCGCCCAGGCGATCATCTGATTCGAGGTCCACACCGTGAGCTTGCCCTCCTGCCAAGACGCGATGCTGGCGAACGGCTCCATCGCCGAGTGGCTCTGGTTGGGCGTGGTGTAAGTCTGGTCGACCTTCACGGGGGCGTTCGCGAAGGCCTCGGCGAAATTGCCGACGGCAGTGTCCGGCGGGTCGTCCATCTTCGGCTTCACGGCCGAGGCACGTTCTTTGGCCAGGTCGAAGCGGCCTTCGAGACGGTCGTACTCGACCACGATGAGCTGCGTGGCCGCTCTGGCCTGCTCGAACGTCGAGGCCACCACGATGGCCACCGCCTGATCGAAGTGATCGATCTCGGGCCCCGCCATCAGTTTGGCGGTGATGGCCTTGGCCTTGTTGACCTTGCCGGCGTTCTCATGGGTGACCACGGCGATCACGCCGGGTGCCGCGCGCGCGGCGCTGGTGTCGAGGCGCCGAATGCGCCCCTTGGCGATGGCAGCACCGAGGATGACGCCGTAAGCCTGGTTGGGCACCACGTCGTGCCGCTCATAGGCGTAGGGCGCGGTGCCGGTGGTTTTCAGTGGGCCGTCGATACGGTCGTACGGTTTACCGACCACCTTGAGACGGTCGATCGGATTGCGGGTCGCGGGTTGATCGAACTTCATGATTTCAACTCCTCGCTTCCGCCAGCACCGAAGCCAGCGTGCGTTCCACCAGCAGCGGCTTGAACGCGTTGTGTTCACTGGTGCGTGCGCCTGCGAGCGTGACGCGCGCAATCGACGCAGCATCGGCCTGCGACTCCGCTGCCTCGACGCGCCACGGCTTGGGTGCCAGACCGCCATAGGCGAAGCGCCCCCGCCCATCGGGCTGGACCACCGCCGCCACCGAGATCAGCGCAAACGCATACGACGCGCGATCGCGCACCTTGCGGTAAATGTGCTTGCCGCCCAACGGCGCCGGCAGCGTTACTGAGGTGATCATTTCGTCGCGCGCGAGGGTGTTTTCGACCTGTGGCGTGGTGCCGGGCAGGCGATAGAAATCGGCGATCGAAATCGCGCGTCGCGTGCCGTCGGCCAGCACCGTTTCCACCGAGGCGTCGAGCAGGCGCATGGCGACTGCCATGTCGCTCGGATGCGTTGCGATGCACTGGTCGCTGGTCGACAAGATCGCCAGGTTGCGATCGAAGCCGCCTATCGCAGAGCAGCCAGAGCCCGGCTGGCGCTTGTTGCAAGGCTTGGTCGTGTCGTAGAAATAGGGGCAGCGCGTGCGTTGCAGCAGGTTGCCTGCGGTCGTCGCCTTGTTGCGCAACTGGCCCGAGGCGCCTGACATCAAAGCGCGACTGAGCACGGCGTAGTCGGCACGCACGCGCGGGTGTGCAGCAAGGTCGGTGTTGCGTACGAGCGCGCCGATACGCAACCCGCCGCCTTGCATGTCTTCGACCTGGCCCAGGTTCAGGCGGTTGATGTCGATGAGGTGCGTCGGAGTTTCGATCTGCAGCTTCATCAGGTCGAGCAGGTTGGTGCCGCCTGCAATGAGCCTGGCGCCGGGCGTATTGGCCAGCGACGCGGCCGCACCGGCGGGCGTCGAGGCCCGCTCGAAAGTGAACTGCTTCATGCGGCGTCTCCGGCGACTTCCTGGATGGCGTCGAGGATGTTGGCGTAGGCGCCACAGCGGCAGATGTTGCCGCTCATGCGCTCGCGTATTTCTTCCGGCGTGGCCCGTTGAATGGCGCTGATGTCGACGCTCACGTGGCTCGGTATGCCGGCCTTGATTTCCTGCAGCGTGCCGACTGCAGAGCAGATCTGGCCCGGCGTGCAGTAGCCGCACTGGAAGCCGTCGTGCTTGATGAAAGCAGCCTGCATCGGGTGCAGCTTGCCGGGCGTTCCCAACCCTTCAATCGTTGTGATCTCGTCGCCGTCGTGCAGCGCGGCCAGCGTGAGGCAACTGTTGATGCGCCGACCATTGACCAGCACAGTGCAGGCACCGCATTGACCGTGGTCGCATCCTTTTTTGGAGCCGGTGAGATGGAGGTGTTCTCGCAGCGTGTCCAGCAAGGTGGTGCGGGTGTCGAGGTCGAGGGCGTGGCTCTGGCCGTTGACTTTGAGTTCGATGGGCATCATGGGCAGGGGTCCCGCGCCTTTGGGTGCAGATGTTTCGACCGTTTGCGCACGGCTTGCCGCAATGGGCAGCACTGCGCCAGCGGCAGTGGCCATGCCGCTCGCGAGTACGTCACGCCTGCGGACTTCGTAAGAGTCTGGTTGTATCGACATCGTGGGTTTGACGGATGGTTACCGGTCTGGTCTCAAGGCGCCTCTTCGGGCGCCTGGTGGGGAATGACGTCTTCGGGGCTGGGCGAGTTCTGTCCGCCTTCGGACTTCACGGTGCCCTCTTCGAGGTGCAGCTCAGCAATCTTTTCCTGGGCCTCGTGTCTCGCTTGCTCAAGCAGCGATTCGTTATCGAGCGCGTCGGGGGACGGTGATGTTGCAGTCATGGGGATTCCTTGCGTGGGGCAGGCAACTAGGTGCCCGAGGTATGGAAGTTGGAAGCGTTGCCGACCTTTTCGTCAGAACGATCCAAAGCACCTTGCCTCGGCACCGCGCCGTGCCGCGTCGGACTTGACGCCGAGCACTGGTGCTCCGGCAACAGGAGACGCTACCGTCTCGCTGGACCGAGGGCGGAAGGGAGAGGGAGTCGAACCCTCCCGGCGACGCGTGGCGCCACCCACCGGGTTTGAAGCCCGGCCGCCCCACCAGGGACGATTCCCTTCCATGTCTTGTTGCTCATGGAACGATTCATGTCGACGACGACGACGACGCAGCAGGCTTGCTGCTGCCCGACGCACCGAACATCACGGTATCGGGCCGCAGCAAATGCACATCCTTGACGCGTCGCGTATAGCCGACGCGGTCGAAAAATTCGAGCAGCTGTATCGCGCGCTTGCGACCGAGGCCGGTCGCGTCTCTGAAGCTTGCGGCTTGCAGCCCCTCCGGTAACGCGAGGCAGTCGCGTGCCAGTGCGGCCAGCCGCTCGATGGTCGCCGCTGGATAGTACAAGTCCTTGACCACCTGGAATGTCAGACCGCGCCGCGCCAGGCTGGCGAGGGTTTGGCGCACGACCGCATCCGATGCGCCGCAGCCTTTGGCGAGGTCGCGCACCCAGGCGGGATCGAAGCCGCCGTCTGCAAGCACGGGCAACAGCTTTTGGCCCAGCCGCTCTTCGGTGGCGCTGAGCACGGCCGCATGCGCGGGCAGATGCAGCCAGTGGCCGCTGCGTGCCAATGCGCCGTGGTCGAGCAGCGCTTCGATGGCGTGCAGCCACAACGCATCGCCGGTGCGTGGTGCGGCAAGTCGCTTGAGGCGGCGCGGGTCGGGGCCGACCTCTTCGGGCGATGTGGCGTGGAATTCTGCGAGGCGGTCGGTGATGCGCTGTTGCAGCGCAGCGAAGTGCGTGCCGGCGATGAGTGAGCCGGTGTTCAGAGCGCTTGCAGTCGATGCGCCGGCCAGCCGCACGGCATCGGCTGGCAACGGCAACGCCACATCTGGCTGCAGCGCGAGCGCACGCGTCACGCGGTCTGCATCGATGCCGAGTGGGGCGCTGGCGAGGAGCGCCGCCACGAGCGCGGCGCGCTCGTCCAGCGCCCACGCTGCCAGCGCGTGCAGGCGCTCCGGCGTTCGTCGATAGCGCACGGGCGCAAAGGGATCGAGCACGCGCACGCCTGCGATGGTTCGCACTGCGGATGCGTCGCGCAGCACGCCGCGGTCGCCGTGCCATGCGGTCATCGGTTCGCGCAGCACGAGTTGCGCGAGCGCGGTGTCGCCGGGTGCCAGCACATCGCGGTCGAGCAATGCGACCGAAGCCATCACGTCGCTGGTGCCGAGGTGCGTGTGCACGGTCGTGCCGGAGCGCAGTGCGTGCGCCTCGCCGGGCCACAACGTGAGCTGCACGTCGATGCGATCGGTGCTCAGCGCGATGCCGGGCGCGCACACCCACTGGCCGCGATGGACCTCTTCTTTGGCAACGCCGGCCAGCGCGAGGGCGCAACGCTGACCGACATGCGCGGACTCGGCTTGCTCGTTCTGCGCGTGGATGCCGCGCACGCGCACCTTGCGCTCGCCGGGGACGAGGATGAGTTCGTCGCCTATGTTTACCCGGCCTGCCATGACGGAGCCGGTGACGACGGTGCCAACGCCGGGGAGGGTGAAGGAGCGGTCTACTGCGAGGCGGAAGGCTTGGGCATCGTTGGATGCTTGCCCCCATTCCTGCCTTCGCCCGGGAAGGGAAGGAGCAAGACGGACTGCCTCCGCGACCAGGTGGTTGCGCAGGGCATCTATGCCTTCGCCGGTCGTTGCCGACAGCGCGAAGCCCGGCGCGCCTGCGAGCGAGGTGTCGGCGAGCAGGGCATCGATGTCGGCGCGCACCTGTGCCACGCGCACGTCGCGTTCGGCGGCATCGATGCGATCGATCTTCGTGATGACGACAGTCCCTCGTTGCAGGCCGAGCAACGCGACCACGGCCAGGTGCTCGCGCGTTTGCGGCATCACGCCGTCGTCGGCCGCCACCACCAGCAAGGCGTGGTCGACGCCGGTGGCGCCGGCCAGCATGGTGTGCAGCAGGCGCTCGTGGCCAGGCACGTCGACGAAGCCCAGGGACACGTCATCGGCAGTGCGCAGGTACGCGTAGCCCAGCTCGATAGAGATGCCGCGCCGCTTCTCTTCCGGCAGCCGGTCGGTGTCGACACCGGTGAGCGCGCGGACCAGCGTCGTCTTGCCGTGGTCGATGTGACCTGCGGTGCCGATGATCATGACGCGCGCCTGGCCATCACATGAAGTTGCGCGTGTGCATGTCAGCCAGGCGATCTGCTTCTGCACGCTCGAAGCCCAACCGCCCGAGCCGCGCACGCCGGCCGGCAGACATCTCGCGCTTGAGTTGCTGCACCGCCTCGTGCCCGCGCGCGATGGCCGGCACCGTGAGCTCGCCGGCGGCCAGCAGCACCAGCGCATCGAACACTTCTTCGTTCAGGCCTGCGGTATTGGCAAGCGCGTCGTAGCGCTGCTCGATCGCATTGCGCAAACGGAGCTGGTAGTCGGGCTCCTCGGCCAGCCGGTACTCCAAGTGCGCCATGCCGAAGGCCACGTGCCGCGCCTCGTCGCGCGCCGCCAGCCGGGCGATCTGCCGCGTCACCGGATCGGGCGCGTGCACATGCAGGAAGTTCAGCAGGTTGATGAAGCTGCCTTCACCGAGCACCGACAGCAGGAAGGTCGCGATCGAGAAATCCGGCGCCTCGAAGAGCGACTGCAAGCTGGCCTGGCCGCCCGCGGTCGACAACCCAGGCTTGCCGCCGCGCAAGGCCACGCGGCGCGTGAACACTTCGATGTGGCGCGCCTCGTCGGCGCACTGCAGCGCCAGCAGTTGCAGCACTTCGCGGTAGTGCGGATGGATCTGGCCGAGGTGCCGCGCCGGCACCAGCAGCGCGGCGTTCTCGTTTTCGATCAGGTACGTCATGACCTGCACCACGGCTGCTTCGACGGGGGGCGGCAGGTCGAACGGTGCGTCCCAATCGACGGCAGTGGCCGGATCCCATTGCGCTGCGGCGGCTTGCGCGTAGAGCGCGCCGGCGGTCTCTGCCCACAGCTCGTTGCGGCGATGCAGCGTGAAGGCGAAGGGCGGGCTACCGGCCTCGACCGTGGCTCCGCGTGCGGCCAGACCCCAGCCAGCGAGGGCGTCTTCGGCCGGCGCGTCGCTCGCAGACTGCGCGCCATGCCAGCGCCCTTCGGCGTGCGATGCGCGTGTCAACAGCGCCTGCGTTGCGCCGGACTCGCCCTTGTCGAAGCGCACGCCGTGCCCTTGCTGCCGGCACCATGCTTCCAGGTGAATGTCCCACGCCGGCGCCGTGCCTTGCACACGCAGTTCGCCGCTCGCAGGCACCTCGGCCAGCGCACGGCGGATGAGCAGCAGGGCGCCTTGTTCGAGCCCGAGCGACTCAATATCGATAGTCGGTGTTGAGGATGCGGCCATCTTGGCTGTAGAACTTTTCGTTGTCGACGGCGCGTTCGAGTTGTGCGTAGCCAGTGGTGCGGCCGGTGCGCCATTCGCGCAGGCCTTCGAGTTCGAGCAGCGGGCGCACCAGCGGATCGTCCCAGCGCATCGACAGCAGCAGCGTCACGAAGTGTTCGATCTGGCGTTCCGGCGCGCCGGGGCTGGTCGTGAAGTTGCAATGGTCGAAGGGCGCGGTGCTCGCGATGATGCGTGTGCTGCCGGCGGGCAGCGTGCCGTCGAGGCCGAAGGCCAGGTGGTTACCCGCGATGAGGCAGCACGCATCGACCTCGTGGGCCATCAACGCGCGTGCCGCATCCCGTTCGCCGCCGATGTGGTCGCCATGCTTGCCCCCGAGCACGTCGAAGATCCTGAGCGTGAAATCGTCGCGCTGGATCAGGCCTTCTTCGGTCCGCAGATGGTCCAGTGGAATGAGCGTGGCCTGGGGTGAATCGAGCGCGCCTGCGCCGATCGTCTTGTCGCGCAGGTCGGATGCTTTCTCGATGTCGCTGTCGGCGCGCACGACGATCACCGAGCGCAGGTCGATGTCGGTGTCGCGCATCGCGACCGACTTCACCTGCAGCCCCCTGCTGCGCGCGATGCGGTCGGCCCGCACCCACGCGAGCGGCGAGTTCCACGCGAGGTGGATCGAGCCATCGAACTGCGCCTCGACCTGTCGTTCGTAGTTCGAATACAGCACGTAGTCGAAGGGCAGGCCGTGCGCGATGAAGAAGGCCTTGAAGCCTTCCCAGATGGTGACGACCTTGGGCGCATAGGCGACTGCGCCCATCACCAGAGTTTGTTCTGACATGCGGTGTTCTTTCAGTAATTGGTCGATGTTCAGAACAGCGGCAGGCCGGTGATGGCCTTGCCGATGAAGTCGTACAGCACGTCGGATGTCGGCGCCATCACGCTCGATGCGCGTGCATCGCGGAACAGGCGTTCGATGCCGGCTTCCTTGCGAAAGGCGGCGCCACCGCACACGCGCATCGCGATGTCGGTCACTTCGAGCGCGGTCTCGGCGGCAGCGGCCTTGACTTCGAGCACGCGCAGCATGGTGTCGGCGCCGCCGGCACCGATGGCGGCCACCGTGTCGTCCAGCAGCGCCTGCGCCATGTCGGTCTTGATGCGGCCGCGTGCCAGGTAGGCGCGGATGGTCGGCAGGTCGGCCAGCGAGCTGTCGAGATGCAGGTGGCGCGTCTGGCTCACATGGCCGATGGCGCGCGACATGGCGCCTTCCATCAGGCCGACGGAGCACGCCGCGGCGAGCGAGGTGAACCACGGCAGCACGACGCCCATCATGGTGTCGAAACCCTTGCCGTCTTCGCCCAACTGATCGGTCGCCGCGACGCGGACGCCCTCGGCGGTGACAGGCGTCGAGGCGTTGCCGCGCAAGCCGAGTCCGTCGAACTTGAAGGGCTGGCTCAAGCCCTTTGCTTTGGCCTCGACGTACCAGAGCGTGCTGGCGCCTTCGGCCGCGAGCGGCTTGCTCGACCACACATAGCTGTCGGCTTCGAAGGCCGATGTGACCCAACTCTTGCGCGCGTCGAGCACCACAGCGTCGCCCTGGTCGCCACTGTCGAGCCGTGCGGTGCCGGTGGGCGCCCAGAAGTGGCTGCGCGAATCGGCTTCGGAGAAAGCCAGCGTGCTGAGATGCTTGCCCGCGGCGATGGCCTTGCGCACCGACTCGTTGCCCTGTTGCTCGATGACCGCCGTCGCGCAGTAGTGCATGCAGACGACCATCGCCGTCGAAGGGCAGGTCTGCGCGATGCGCGACACCATCTGCACTGCTTCTGCAAGGCCCTTGCCCATGCCACCCACGCTGGTCGCGGAGACGAGTCCGAGCAGGCCCGCACTGCCCAAAGCCCGGATCACCTCGCGCGGAAAGCGGCCCTCGGTGTCGGTGCGCTGGGCCAGTGGCGCCAGGGTGTCGGCGAGGATGGGGGTAAGCAGGTCGAGATGGGACATGGGATGAGTCAGGCGGAAGTGGGGTCTATTGCAGCCGCTCGCGCAGGGCGGGCAACTGGTCGACGAAGGGCGCGCTGTTTTCGAGGCACCGCAGGTCGAGCAACAGCCGATCATCTGCGATGCGGCCGATCACCGGCAGCGGCAGGCTGCGCAGCGCGGTCGCCAGCGCATCGAGCGCGGTGCCGATGCCTTTCTTCGACGTGCCCGCAGGTGCCAGCGCAAGACCGGCGGAAGGCAGGCGTTCGACCGGCAATGAGCCGGAACCGATCTGGCCGAGCAGTTCGACCACCTCGACGGTGAAGCGCGGGCTGACCGCGTCCGCCACCGCCCCTCGAACCGCATGCGCCAGTGCACGGATGGTGTCGGCCGGCCGCGTCAGCAGGCGCAGCGTCGGCAGGTCTTGTGCCAGCCGCTCTGGCCGCAGGTAGAGCATGAGAGTCGCTTCGAGCGCAGCCATCGGCAGCTTGCTCATGCGGAGCGCGCGCTTCATTGGGTACTTGCGGATGCGGCCGACAGCCTCTTTGCTGCCGACGATCAAGCCCGCCTGCGGACCACCGAGCAGCTTGTCGCCGGAGAAGGTGACGACATCGCAGCCGGCCGCCAGCATCTCTTGCGGCAACGGCTCGCGCGGCAAGCCGTAGTGCGCAAGATCGATGAGCGAGCCGCTGCCCAGATCGGTGGCGAGCGGCACGCCGCGCGCATGGGCGATGGGCGCCAGCACGGCTTCGTCGACTGTCGCGGTGAAGCCTTGCACCATGTAATTGCTGGTGTGCACCTTCATCACGAGTGCGGTGCGGTCGTTGATGGCGTGCTCGTAGTCGGCGGGATGGGTGCGGTTGGTGGTGCCGACCTCGACCATGCGCGCGCCGGCGCTCGCCATCACGTCCGGCATGCGAAAGGCGCCGCCGATCTCGACCAGCTCACCGCGCGAGACGATGACTTCGCTCCTGTCGGGCGTTGCGCCTGCCAGCGCCGCGATGGTCAGCAGCACGGCCGCCGCGTTGTTGTTGACGACCGTCGCAGCCTCTGCGCCGGTGATCGTGCAGAGCAGTTCCTCGACGATCGAATCGCGATCGCCACGGCCACCGGACGCCAGGTCGTATTCGAGATTGTTGGGAGACGTCATGAGCTTCAGCATGTGCTGCAGCGCTGCGTCGGCCAGCAGAGCACGACCGAAGTTGGTATGGATGACGATGCCGGTGAGATTGAGCACGGCCTGCATGCGCGGTGCGAGGCGTTTTCGCACGCGAGCGGTCAACGCATCGGCGACGGCTTCGGGCTTTACTGCATCTGCTTGCAACGTACCGGCAACTGCTTGCGCACGCAAACCATCCAGCAGCGCACGCGCTTCCTTCACCACCAGCGTGTGACCGTGTTCGCGGAGCAAAGCGCTTGCCGTGGCACCGCGCAACAGCAAGTCGACCGAGGGCAGATCCTGGGGCCTTGCCTTCGAGCCGTGGACCACGGACTCTTCGGGCGCGGCCATCAGCCGCCTCCGCCGTCGTGGTCTGGCGGACTCGGCTCAGGGTCGCCGAAGAGCAGCATCAGGTTGTGGCCGCTGCGCTCGAAACCGGCTTCGGACACAAGCAAGTCCAGCGCGACGCTGGCGAGGTCGTCGGCGACGGGTTCGACCTCGGGGTCTTTCTCCATCGAGACCTGCTTCAGGTAATGGCCGCAGGTGTCGCAGCACTCGGCCTTGACGGCGCCCGCTTTTGCGCCCGGCAACCCAGCGGTGGCCCGCGGCGCAGCGCCTTGTTCGACCGCCAGCTCCTGGTAATGGATGCCTTCGGTACTCTCGCAATGCGTGCACTTGATGCGAACGAAATGCCACTGCGTGCTGCACAACGAACAGTGCAGATAGCGAAAGCCGGAGTCTTCAGCGCCGATGCGCGTGATGCTCGTGGTCGGCACGCTGCCGCAGCACGGGCATTCGGTCGCGGGCTCGGTTTGGCCGAAGACGCGTTCGCCGTGCGTGTCGGCAGTCAGCATTGCCAGCTGTGCCCAGTACGTCTGCAGGCCGGCAGCGATCAACGGTGCCGTCGCCAGATCGAGCCCTAAGGTGATGCGACGCGACAAGTGATCGGCCTGGTGCTCGATCCAAGGGTCGGGGCTGGCGAGCAACCGGTCGACGGTGTCGCGCGCCGGCCCCGCGGTCAGTCGCTCTCTGAACACGCCGAGCAGCCGCCGCAGGCCATCTCGCCAAACCGGATCGCGCGGCCAGCCGAAGGCCGGCATCGGCGGCTTCAAGGCTTTGGCGGCGGCCTGGCAGGCTTCGGTATCCGGCAGTGCGACCGCCGGGTAGTTTTGCAGCACCTCGTGCTGTGCCGTTGCCAGGTCTGCGATGAAGATCAGGTACTCGCGCATCGGGTGCGACGCGGCGAGCTGACGCAGCCGAAGCTGCCGGTCAGAGAACAGATTGAGGCGCTCGGGCAGGCGCACGAACGGCATTTGCCGCCCGGCCTGCAAGGCGATTTCTTCAGCACTCAGAACCCGAATATTGCGAACAGGGGGAGCGTTGCCGGTATTGCTTGTCATCGGAGCCGATTATTCACGGCTTGTCAGTCCCGGTCATTTCGCGGTGCCACAGCGGGTGATTGAGCTTGGCCCACGCTTCGGTCACCGTGCCGCGCGTCATCGCCCGCATCGTGCCCTTGACCCAGATCGCTGCGTAGATGTGAGTGATGACCGACAGGATCAGCACGATGGCCGAGAACGCGTGCACCAGCACCGCGATGCGCCGCAGGGTGATCGGAAAGAAGCCGACGAACCAGGGGCTCCAGAAAATGAAGCCGGTGAGAAACAGCAGCACCAGGCTGACCCCGAAGGCCCAGAACACCAGCTTTTGCCCGGCGTTGTATTTCCCGACCGGCGGCATCTTGGACTTGTCGCCCTTCAACATGCTCGGCGCGTTCTTCATCCACTCGCCATCGACGCGATTCAGCACGTTGTCGCGCCACACCGTGAAGAACAGGAAGGCGAAGCCCAGGACCATCGCGACGCCCATGAACGGGTGCAGCACACGCGTCCACGGACCGCCGCCGAACAGTCCGCTCAGGAAGAACAGGCTGGGGTGAAAGAAGGCCAGCCCCGAGAGGGCTGCGGCGACGAACATCATCGCGACGAACCAATGGTTCAGCCGGGTCGAGTCCGGGTAGCGGCGCAGGTAGCGAATCGTCATGGCGTGCTCCTTATTCCACAGGCGGCACATCGGCGCGCGAAGACGGACCAGACCTTGCCAGCGCAATGCGTGCCGCATCGTTAGGCGGTGGCGGCGGCCCTTCGATGATCTCCACGTCACCGCTGGCGTCGCCGTCGATGCCGGCTTTTTCTTTCGGCTCGATCGGCCCGACCTTCATGTAGTGGAAGAAGCTGCCGACCACCGCGCCGGCCATCGCCAGCACCGCCAGTGGCTTGGCCACACCCTTCCACAACGAGACGAACGGGCTGATGTGCGGGTCTTTCGGCAGGCCGCTGTAAAGGCCCGGCCGGTCGGCATGCTGCAGCACATACATGACGTGCGTGCCACCCACGCCGGCCGGGTCGTATACGCCCGCGTTGGCAAAGCCGCGCTCCTTGAGGTCGACGATGCGCTCGTCCGCGTACTCGTGCATCGCTTCCTTGGTGCCGAAGTGAATCGCACCGGTCGGGCAGGCCTTGACGCACGCCGGCTCCAGGCCCACGCCCACGCGGTCGGAACACAACGAACACTTGTAGGCTTTGTTATCGCCCTTGCTTATGCGTGGCACGTCGAAAGGGCAGCCCGTGACGCAGTTGCCGCAGCCGACGCAATGCTCGCTGATGAAGTCGACGATGCCGTTGCTGTATTTGACGATCGCGCCCGGTGAAGGGCAGGACTTCAGGCAACCGGGGTCTTCGCAATGCATGCAGCCGTCCTTGCGGATCAGCCATTCGAGCTTGCCGGGTTCGGGCTCGACTTCGGCAAAGCGCATCACGGTCCACGAGGCGGGCGTCAGGTCGTTCGGGTTGTTATAGCTGCCGACGTTTTCACCGATCTCGTCGCGCAGATCGTTCCATTCCATGCACGCGACCTGACAGGCCTTGCAGCCGATGCAGGTCGATACGTCGATGAGCTTGGCAACCTCCATCACGGCCGGACGATGCCGCACGTCGGGCGAAGGTTGTGTAGTGGCCGAACGGGCCGCGATGTCCAGAGTTTGAAGTGAGGACATGGATTAAGCCTTCTCGATGTTCACGGTAAACGACTTGTACTCAGGCGTCTGCGTGTTGGCATCCCCCACGAACGGAGTCAGCGTATTGACCAGATAGCCCGGCTTGGCCAGACCCACGAAGCCCCAGTGGTTCGGCATACCGACCGTGTGCACGGTGCGTCCGTCGACTTGCAAGCCGGGAATGCGCTTGGTCACGAGTGCCACCGCCTTGATGAAGCCACGCTTGCTGCTGACCTTGACGACATCGCCGTTGGCAATACCCTTGTCCTTCGCCAGCTCCTCACCAATCTCGACGAACTGCTGCGGCTGGATGATGGCCGAGGTGCGGACGTGCTTGGTCCATTGCTGAAAGTGCTCTGTCAGGCGGTAGCTGGTTGCCACATACGGGAAGTCCTTCGGCACGCCGAGGCGTTCCAGGTCGCCCTTGAAGATGCGTGCCGCAGGGTTGGCGCGTGCCACCTTGCTGTTCGGATGCATCAGGTTGTTGACCAGCGGCGACTCGAAAGGTTCGTAGTGCTCGGGCAATGGACCCTCGGCCAGGCCGGTCGGGGCAAAGAGTCGAGCCACGCCTTCGGCATTCATGATGAACGGACGCACTGCGTCGACTGCAAGCGGATCGGCATCCGGACGAATGTCAGGAATGTCGGAGCCCGACCATTTCTTGCCGTCCCAGCTGATCAATCCGCGCTTGGCAATCCACGGCTTGCCGGTGGCTGGATCGGCCCCGGCCGCGTTGTACAAAATGCGCCGGTTGGCAGGCCATGCCCACGCCCAGTTCAGCGCCTGGCCGATGCCGTACGGGTCGGCGTTGTCGCGCCGCGCCATCTGGTTGCCGGCCTGCGTCCATGCACCGGAATAAATCCAGCAGCCGCTGGCGGTGCTGCCGTCGTCCCGCAGCAGTCCGAAGCCTGGAAGCTGCTCGCCAGCTTTGGCCAGCACCTTGGTGGAATCGGCCGGGTCCACGAGGTCGGTTAATGCCTTGCCGTTGTATTCCATCGCAACCTCTTGCGCGGAGGGGGCGGACGGAATCTTGTAGTTCCAGGTCAGGTTGACGATCGGGTCAGGGAAGGCACCGCCATCCTTGACATAGGCCTGCCGCAACTTGTTGTAGATGCCGGCCACGATGTCGAGGTCACCCTTCGCCTCGCCAGGTCCTTCGGCGCCTTTCAGGTGCCATTGAAGCCAGCGACTCGAATTCGTGAGCGACCCTTCTTCTTCGGCGAAGCAGTTCGCCGGCAGACGGAACACGGTGGTCTGGATCTCGGCCGTCTTGACATCGTTGAACTCGCCGTAGTTCTTCCAGAATTCGCTGGTTTCGGTAATCAGCGGATCGATCGTCACGAGGAACTTGAGCTTGGACAACCCCGCGATGATTTTTGTTTTGTCAGGCAAGGCGCCAACAGGGTTGAAGCCCTGACAGATGTACCCGTTGATCTTGCCCTGGCTCATCAATTCGAAAGCCTGCAACACGTCGTACAACTTATCGATCTTGGGCAGGTAGTGAAAAGCCCAGTCGTTCTGCGCTGTCGCGGCATTGCCCCACCACGCCTTTTGCATGCTGACGAAGAACTTGGGATAGTTCTGCCAGTAGCTCATCTGGTTCGGGCGCAAGGGCTTGAGTGAGCGGCTCTTGTAGTAGACGTCGAGTGTCTGCTCGGAGTCGCGTGCCAGCGACATGTAGCCCGGAAGCGAGTTCGACAGCAGGCCCAGATCGGTCAGGCCCTGGATGTTGCTGTGGCCACGCAGCGCATTCATGCCACCACCCGAGGCGCCGATGTTGCCCAGCAGCAGTTGCATGATGGCCGCGGTGCGGATCATCTGCGTGCCCTGGCTGTGCTGTGTCCAACCTAGCGCGTACAGCACCGTCATGGTCCTGTCGGTGGTGCTGGTGCTGGCGATGTACTCGCACACCTTCAGGAATTTGTCTTGCGGTGTACCGGTGATGCGGCTCACCAGTTCTGGCGTGTAGCGCGAGAAATGACGCTTCATGACCTGCAGCACGCACTGCGGGTCCTGCATGGTCATATCGACTTTCGCCATGCCGGTGTCGTCGAGTGCATAGCCCCACGACTTCGCATCGTAGGTGCGCTTTTCTGCGTTGTAGCCGCTGAAGATACCTTCCTCGAACTTGTAGTCCGGCCCAACGATGAACGGCGCGTTGGTGTAGTTGCGAACGTACTCGGTTTGAATCTTGTTGTTGCTCAACAGGAAGTTCAGCACACCGGCCAGAAACGCGATGTCCGAGCCGGCACGTACGGGTGCGTAGTAGTCGGCTACGGCGGCCGAGCGCGTGAAGCGCGGGTCGACCACCACCAGCTTTGCCTTGTTCTGTTTCTTGGCTTCAATGACCCACTTGAAACCGCAGGGATGCGCCTCCGCAGCGTTGCCACCCATGATCAGCACCACATCCGCATTCTGGATGTCTTGCCAATGGTTGGTCATTGCACCTCGTCCGAACGTCGGGGCCAGACTGGCCACCGTAGGTCCGTGTCAAACGCGTGCCTGGTTATCGAAGACGAGCATCCCCGTGGAGCGGAATGCTTTGTGCGTCAGGTACCCGGTTTCGTTGGACGAGGCCGATGCACACAGCATGCCGGTGGTGGTCCAGCGGTTGACGGTCTTGCCTTCGGCGTTGGTCGGCTGGAAGTTGGCGTCGCGATCGGCCTTCAGCAAAGTTGCAATTTGCTCGAAAGCGCTGTCCCAGCTGATGCGCTTCCATTCATTGCTGCCGGGTTCGCGCATCTCCGGATACTTAAGCCGACTGGGGCTGTGCACGAAGTCGAGCAGGCCCGCGCCCTTGGGGCACAGCGTGCCGCGGTTGACCGGGTGGTCCGGGTCGCCCTCGATATGCAGGATCGCCGGGATCACGTTCTTGGCCTTGTCGCCCAGGCTGTACATGATGATGCCGCAACCCACCGAGCAATACGGGCAGGTATTGCGCGTTTCGGTGGTGCGGGCCAGCTTGAAGTTGCGTGCCTCGGCCAGTGCGGCCGTCGGCGAAAAACCAAGGGCGACCAAGCTGGAACCGACCAGCCCGGCACTGCTGACACGGAAGAAGTGGCGGCGATTCATGTCCATGAGGCTGCCTTTTTGAACGGTGCGTTTTTCATCGGGGTTCTACTTATTCGAAAAGAGTTGGAAACGTAATCAGGGTCTGCGCAGTGGAGGATGTCACTTGGCCTTGCCATCTCCCCCGGTCGGCGCAGCAGCGCCGCCGTTACCCGAAGTGGCAGCCTGGCCAGATGTCATCCCGCCAATGGCGGTGCCGCCTTCGGACGGTCCTTTGTGTGGCGAGGTGGAATCGACTTTATCGCCCGATCCAGCAGGAACGATGCCGGCAGGGTATTCGCCGGAACGCGTGCTCCCCGAGGCGCTGGTCGGCAGCGGCGGCGTCGAAGGTTTCCTGTCGCAGGCGACCAAAGCCAGAAGCGCCACCAGACCCAGGGTCGTGGCGAATGCTTTGCAGAGATGACGTGGGCTCAAGCTTGACTCCTTTTCAAATTAGTCTAGCAATGGAACAAAGTCCTTGCACCGTGGCATCACCCTACAGACAAATTCCGCCGGCCACGTCGGCTATCGTCGCCAGATGAACGCTTCTTTTCGCCTTGGCTGGCGCACCCTCTGGCGCGATTTGCGCGCGGGCGAACTGCGCCTTTTGATCGTCGCCGTGCTGCTCGCGGTCGCGGCGCTCACCGCCGTCGGGTTCTTTGCCGATCGGCTCAAGGGTGGTTTGCAGCGCGATGCGCGGCAGTTGCTCGGCGGCGATGCGGTGCTGGCCAGCGACAACCCGACGCCACCCGCCTTCGTCGAGCGTGCAAAAGCGTTGGGCCTGCAAGCGGCCGGCACTTATGGCTTTCCGACCATGGCGCGCGCCAGCGATGGCCAAGGCGGCGCCAGCAAGCTGGTCGCGTTGAAAGCTGTCGAGGCCGGCTATCCGTTACGAGGCCGCCTGCAAACCTCGGTCACGGCCGAAGGCGCCGGCGAGCCGACACGTGACATCCCCGCACCCGGCGACGTGTGGGTCGATGCGTCGCTGCTTGAATCGCTCGGCTTGAAGGTCGGCGACATGATGTTGCTGGGCGACACGCAATTGAAGATCGCGCGCATCGTCGTGCTCGAGCCCGACCGGGGCGCCGGCTTCATGAGCTTCGCGCCGCGCGTGATGCTGAACCAGGCCGACGTCGCCCGCACCGGGCTCGTGCAGCCGGCCAGCCGCATCAACTACCGATTTGCCGTGGCGGGCGATGCGGCGGCGGTCAAGTCGTTCAGCGACTTCACCGACGCGACGTTGAAGAAGGGCGAGCTGCGTGGCGCACGGCTCGACTCGTTCGAAACTGGCCGGCCCGAAATGCGGCAGACACTCGACCGCGCCGAAAAGTTCCTGAACCTCGTGGCACTGCTTGCCGCGTTGCTGTCGGCCGTGGCCGTGGCGCTCGCGGCGCGCGGCTTCGCAGCCAGCCATCTCGACGACTGCGCCATGCTGCGGGTGCTCGGGCAGAGCCAGCGCACCATCGCCATGGCGTACGCATTCGAGTTTCTGATCATCGGTCTGGTGGCGAGCGGGCTCGGCGTTGCGATCGGCTTCGGCGTGCACTACGTCTTCGTCGCGCTGCTCGCCGGACTGGTCGATGCGTCGCTGCCGGCGGCCACGTTATGGCCCGTCGCTTTCGGCTTCGGCATGGGCTTGACTCTGCTGTTCGCCTTCGGCCTGCCCCCTGTGTTGCAGCTTGCCAAGGTGCCCCCGCTGCGGGTGATCCGGCGCGATGTCGGCGGCCTCAAGCCGGCGTCGATCGCAGTGCTCACCGTCGGCGTGCTGGGCTTCGCTGCGCTGCTGCTCGCCGCCAGCAGCGACATCAAGCTCGGGCTCATCGCAGTCGGCGGTTTTGCTGCAGCGGTCGCGTTGTTCGCGGCGTTTAGCTGGCTTGCGGTCAAGGTCTTGCGACGCAGTGTCAACGAGACCACGGCCCCACGCTGGCTGGTGCTGGCGACGCGGCAGATCTCGGCGCGCCCCGTGTACGCCGTGGTGCAGGTCAGTGCGCTGGCCGTCGGACTGCTCGCGCTCATCTTGCTGGTGCTGCTGCGCACCGACCTCGTCTCGAGCTGGCGCAAGGCAACGCCGCCCGATGCGCCCAACCGCTTCGTCATCAACGTGATGCCCGAGCAGAGCGACCCGTTCCAGAAGTCGCTGCGCGATGCGGGCGTGTCCAAGTTCGACTGGTACCCGATGATTCGCGGGCGCCTGATCGCGATCAACGACAAGCCGATCGCGCCCGACGACTATGCCGACGACCGCGCCAAGCGACTGGTCGATCGCGAGTTCAACCTCAGCAACAGCGCCGACGCACCGGCGCACAACACCATCACCTCCGGCAAGTGGACGCCCGATGCCAAGGGTGAGATCAGCGTCGAAGAAGGCCTGGCTGAAACGCTCGGGCTGAAGCTCGGCGACACCCTGCGCTTCGATGTCGGCGGCATCCCGAGCGATGCGCGCATCACCTCGCTGCGCAAGGTCGACTGGGGCTCGCTGCACGCCAACTTCTTCGTCATGTACACGGTCGCGACGCTGCCCGATGTGCCGGCGACTTACCTCGCCGCGTTCCGTGCGCCGCCGGTCAAGGGCTTCGACAACGCGTTGGTGCGCAGCTACCCCAACATCACCAACGTCGACATGAGCGCGACCATCGCGCAGGTGCAGCGCGTGCTCGACCAGGTCATCAGCGCGGTCGAGTTCTTGTTCGGCTTCACGTTGGCAGCCGGGCTCGTCGTGCTGTTCGCTGCGGTGACTGCGACGCGCGAAGAGCGGGCGCGCGAGTTCGCGGTGATGCGCGCGGTCGGTGCACGCGCCAGCTTGCTGCGGCAAGTGCAGCGGGCCGAGCTGATCGGCGTCGGCTTGCTGGCCGGACTGCTCGCCAGCATCGTGGCGTCGGCCATCGGGTGGGCGCTGGCGCGCTACGTCTTCGAGTTCACCTGGACCGCGTCGCCGCTGGTGCCGCTGGGCGGCGCGTTGACAGGTGCGGTGCTGGCGCTGGCGGCCGGTTGGTGGGGACTGCGCGAAGTGCTGCGTCGGCCGGTAGTGGAGACATTGCGCCGCGCGGCTGAATGACACCGTCGAACACCGTTAAACGGTGACGACGACAATCGGCCCCATGCAGATTGAAGAAAAACCCAAGTTCGACTCACCCTTCGAGTGGATCGGCGGTGAAGAAAAAGTTAAGGCGCTGGTCGACCGTTTCTACGACCTGATGGAGATCGAGCCCGCCTATGCAGTGCTGCGCGCGGTCCACGGCAACACGCTCGACAACGCGCGCCAGCGGCTCTTCTGGTTCCTGTGCGGATGGCTCGGCGGACCGCAGCATTACACCGACCGGTTCGGTAACCCGATGCTGCGTGCGCGGCACCTGCCGCAGAGCATCGGGGGCCACAGCATCGGCATCAAGGAGCGCGACCAGTGGCTCGCGTGCATGGACCAGGCGATGGGTGAGACGGGTGTCGACGAAGCGCTGCGGGAGCGGCTGCGCGACTCCTTTTTCAAGACCGCGGACTGGATGCGTAACAGGGGAGAGGCGGTGTGAGTGGCATGAACGAAATGAACAACGTGAACAAAATGAACGACATCGTGATCATCGGCGGCGGTCACGCGGCGGCGCAGCTGTGCGCTTCGCTGGTCGAGGCCGGGCAGGGCGCCCGTGTGCATCTGGTGTGCGAGGAGCCTTGCGAGCCGTATCACCGGCCGCCGTTGTCCAAGGCATTCCTGAAAAGCGCTGAAGAAACGACGCAGCCGCACAAGGCCGCTGACTGGTATCGCGAGGCGGGCATCACGTTGCATCTCGGCAATGAGGCCACGGCGATCGACCGCGCTGCGCACACCGTCACGCTGCGCTCAGGCGCCGTACTGCCGTGGGAACGACTGGTGCTCGCGACGGGCACGCGTGCGCGTCGTCTATCCGGCTTGCCCGATGGCCTTGCCAATGTCGCGACGCTGCGGGCGGCCGACGAGGCGCATCGCCTGCGCACGCAGCTCGCGTCGGCGCAGCACGTCATCGTGCTCGGCGGCGGCTTCATCGGACTCGAAGTGGCGGCCACTGCCAAGGCGATGGGCAAGACGGTCCGCGTTGTCGAAGCCGCGCCTCGGCTGATGGGCCGCGCCGTCTCGCCCGAGTTGTCGGCGCATGTGCTGGCGGTGCATCGCGCGGCCGACATCGACATCGTTTTGAACGCCAAGGTTGGCGGTTTCGAAATCTCTGGAGACCGCCTGCAGTCGATCGAGATCGATGGCGTCAAGGTGGCGGTCGACCTGCTGCTGCTCGGCATCGGTGCGGTGCCCGAAACCACCTTGGCCGAGGCGGCCGGACTGGAATGCGCCGACGGCATCGTGGTCGACGCGCACATGCAGACCAGCGACGCGGCGGTGCTGGCGATCGGCGACTGCACGCGCTTTCCGGACCGGCGCGCCGGCCGTGCGCTGCGGCTCGAATCGGTCGCCAACGCGAACGAGCAGGCACGCACCGCGGCCGCCACGCTCACTGGCGCGCCGCGGCCGCACGATGCGTTGCCGTGGTTCTGGTCGGAGCAGGGCGGAATGCGATTGCAGATGGTCGGGCTGGTGCCGGACGAGAGCACACCGGGTCAGGTTACGGTGCGGAGGCCAGGTCCAGGCGCTAACCCCAACGCCTTCTCGCTGTTCCATTACGTCGATGGCCAACTGGTGTGCGTCGAGTCGGCCAACGCGCCGGTCGATCACATGATGAGCCGCAAGCTGATGGAGGCGCAGCGCAACCCCGAGCCGGCGGCGGTGGCCGATGTGGCGGTGCCGTTGAAATCGCTTCTGGGTAGCTGACCGGCATTGCGCCGACAGCGCTACTGGCGTCCCACCGGCGCCAGCAGCACCACCAGCGCGCCGGCGCCGCCTTCGGCCGGCTTGGCCTGCACGAAGGCCAGCACCTCGATCTTCTGGATCAGCCAGCGCTGCGTCTTGGTCTTGAGAACCGGCATCTTGCCGGGCGAGCCAAGCCCTTTGCCATGCACGACGCGCACGCAACGGATCCCTTGACGGTGCGAGGTGCGGATGAAGGCGCCGAGCGCCTCACGCGCTTCGTCGCTTCGCAGTCCATGCAGGTCGCACTGTCGCTGGATCGCCCACTCGCCTGCACGCAGCTTGCGCGTGACGTCGGTACCGATGCCGGGGCGGCGAAAGCTCATCGCGTCGTCGACATCGAGCAGCGTGGTGACGTCGAATTCGTCGCTGATCGACTCGCGCATCACGCGTTGTTCGTCGAGCTGATGTTGGTATGGAATGGGCGCCGGTGGCTCGGGCGTTAGCACCACAGACGCTTTGCGCCGCAGCGGTTCGGTGGCGCCTATAGCGCGGCTGAACAGGTCTTTTTCCGCGGCGCGTTTTTTCTCGACAGCGAGTCGCAGCGCGTCGGCGGCGGCCTCGCGTTCACGCTCCGTCGCCAGCGTTTGCTGAATCTGCTTCAGATCGGCGAGTGAGCGCAGGCCCGCAGGTGATTTGCCGGAATCCGGTTTGACGCGTGCCATCAGATCAATCCTTTTTCTGCCATCGACAGGGTCTGGCCCGCCGCGACGATCACATGATCGAGCACGCGGACATCGACCAGCGCCAGCGCCGCTTTCAATGTCTGTGTTAGCGACTCGTCCGCGCGCGATGGCTCGACGCTGCCGCTCGGATGGTTGTGCGCCAGCACCACGGCCGCGGCGTGATGGTGCAGTGCGCGGATGACGACCTCGCGCGGGTAGACGCTGGTTTGCGTCAGCGTGCCGCGGAACAGTTCTTCGAGCGCGATCAACCGGTGTTGCGCGTCGAGGAACAACGCTGCGAAAACTTCATGTGGCCGCGATGCGATGTGCAGTTGCAGGTAGTGCTTGACGGCGTCCGGCGAGTCGAACACCGCCCGCTCTTTCAGCCGCTCGGCCATGGCGCGGCGCGCGAGTTCGAGCACGGCGGTGAGCTCGGCGCGCTTCGCCGGTCCACCGAGACCCTTGATCTTTTTCAGGTCGTCCAGGCTGGTGTTGAGCAGGCCGGCGAGGCCGCCGAAGGTGTCGAGCAGTTCCTGCGACAACTGGAGCACGTTCTTGCCGACCATGCCGGTGCGCAGCAGCAGCGCCAGCAATTCAACGTCGCCTAGCGCACCGGCGCCGCGAGCAAGCAGCTTCTCGCGCGGGCGGGCGTCGGCGGGGAGGTCCTTGAAGGCCATGCAGGCAGTCGGTGAGGGAATTGGGCGCGGAACTGGAGCCTGCGAGCCCGGCTCCCTAAAATGAGGGCCAGTTTATCGGGACACCCATTTTGTCTTTGCCTCCCACCGCCGTTTCTGCCGCCGCCCCCCACGTTACCGCGCCTGTCGTGAATGCGGGCTCGTTCCTCACCCTGCATTACCGGCTCGCCGGTCCGGCGGGCGACGTCATCAACACCTTCGCGGACAAACCAGCGACGCTGTCGCTCGGCAACGGCGAGCTGTCACCCGCGATGGAAGCACGGCTGATCGGACTTGAAGAAGGCGCGCATGACACCTTCCAGCTACCCGCCGGTGAAGCTTTCGGCGACCGCAATCTCGAGATGCAGCAGTGGGTCGCCAAGACGTTGCTCGCCAAAATGGGCGACCCCGACGAGCGCTATGCGGTCGGCGATGTGGTCCAGTTTCCGACGCCCGATGGCACCGGAAGCTACGCCGGTGCGGTGATCGAGTCGAACGCGACGGCGGTGCGCTTCGACTTCAACCATCCGCTGGCCGGACAGCCCGTGACCTTCGAAGTGCAGCTGATCGGCGTGCTGTGACCGAAGTGAAAACGCTCGACGAAATCGTGTTGGCCGAGCCACGCGGCTTTTGCGCAGGGGTCGACCGCGCCATCGAAATCGTGGAGCGCGCCCTGGCCAAGTTCGGTGCGCCGATCTATGTGCGCCACGAGATCGTGCACAACACCTACGTGGTGAACGAGCTCAAGTCGAAGGGCGCGATCTTCATCGAAGACCTGGCCGATGTGCCGCCGGGCTCGACGCTGGTGTTCAGCGCGCACGGTGTCAGCAAGGCGGTGCAGCAAGAGGCCCGCGCGCGGGGCTTCGACATCTTCGACGCGACCTGCCCGCTCGTCACCAAGGTGCACGTCGAGGTCGCCAAGCTCGCCAAGGAGGGCTACGAATTCATCATGATCGGCCACAAGGGGCATCCTGAAGTCGAGGGCACGATGGGCCAGCTCACGGGCGGCATCCATCTTGTCGAAGACGTCGCCGATGTGGCGACCGTGCGGCCGGCACAGAGCGAAAAACTGGCCGTCGTCACGCAGACGACCCTGAGCGTGGACGACGCGGCCGAGATCGCCGCCGCCGTACGCGCGCGCTTTCCGAAGGTGCGCGAGCCCAAGCAGCAGGACATCTGCTACGCGACGCAAAACCGGCAGGACGCGATCAAGATCATGAGCCCGCAAGTCGACTTGGTGATCGTCGTCGGCAGCCCGACCAGCTCGAACAGCAATCGGTTGCGCGAACTGGCGCAGCGCCTGGGCACCGAGAGCTACATGGTCGATTCGGCGGACGAACTTCAGCCCGCATGGTTCGAAGGCAAGAGTCGCATCGGGATCACGGCCGGCGCTTCTGCGCCGGAGATTCTGGTGACGGAAGTGATCGATCGCGTGAAGGCGCTCGGAGCGGTGTCGGTGCGCAAGATGGACGGGATCGTGGAGACGGTCAAGTTCCCGCTGCCGAAGGGGCTTCGGCTCGCTGGCCAATCTTCACCAGGGCATATCTCGTGAGCACGACAGCGATCGACTGGCGCCGCGAGATCGAAGACGCGGCGCAACGGCTGCACGCGCGTGCCGGGCACTTCCTGCTTCAGACCCCGCTGTGGAAACTGCCGGCTTCGGCCGTTGGCTTGGTAGCACCTGGTGCCGAGGTCTGGTTGAAGCTTGAACACCTGCAGGTCAGCGGCAGCTTCAAGGCGCGCGGCATGATGAACCGGCTGCTGGCCAACGACATTCCGGCCAGCGGCGTGGTGGTCGCATCGGGGGGTAACGCAGGCATCGCGACGGCGGCAGCAGCGCGTGCGTTGGGCGTGCGCTGTGAGGTGTTTTTGCCCGGTGTTTCGCCCGAAGCCAAGCGCGCCCGGTTGCGTGACTTGGGTGCGGAAGTGGTCGTGGTCGGCGAGATTTACCCGGATGCGCTGGCCGCCTGCATCGCGCGCCAAAAGGAAACCGGTGCGCTGTTGACCCACGCCTACGACCAACCCGAAGTGGTGGCCGGTGCCGGCACGCTGGGCCGCGAAATCGAAGCGCAGGGCGGCTTGCCCGATTCGGTTCTGGTGAGCGTCGGTGGCGGTGGGCTGATCGGCGGGCTGGCGGCCTGGTTCGAGCAGCGCAGCCGCGTGGTCGCGATCGAACCCGAACACGCGCCGACGCTGTTCCGTGCCCGTGAAGCCGGCGAGCCGGTCGATGTGGAAGTTGGCGGTATCGCTGCCGATTCGCTCGGTGCCAAGCGCATCGGCGCGCTGTCGTGGGACATCACGCAGCGCCAGGTACGCGATGCGCTGCTGCTGCCGGACGATGCGATTCGCGCGGCGCAGCGATGGATGTGGAAAGAGATGAAGCTGGCGGTCGAGCCGGCGGCGGCGTTGCCGCTGGCGGCGCTGCAAACCGGCGCATACCGTGTGCGCGACGGCGAAAGCGTCTGCCTGATCGTCTGCGGCGCCAATGTCGATCCGGCCACGCTGGCGTGACCGCGTGCGTCGGCTGACTTGAGCTGTGGTCGTCGCCACCTAAAATCGGTGGATGCTCGACATCACCCTGCTCCGCAAGGACCTCCCCTCGGTCGTTGCCCGACTCGAAACCCGCAAAGCCAATCAGACCTTTCTCGACGTTCATGCCTTCACAGCGCTGGAGGCTGAACGCAAGATCCTTCAGGTCCGAACCGAAGAGTTGCAGGCACGGCGCAATACGCTCAACAAGCAGATCGGCCCACTGAAAGCCAAGGGCGAATCTGTCGACGCATTGATGACCGAGGTCAATGCGCTCAAGGCCGAGCAAGAGGCGCAAGGCGGTCGCCTCGAAGCCATCCAGCCGGAACTGCAGGCGCTGTTGCTGGCAGTGCCCAACTTGCCGCATGCCAGCGTGCCGGTCGGCACCGACGAGCACGGCAATGTCGAAGTGCGTCGTTGGGCGCCGCAAGGCGGTGCCGGCGCCGCGGCCACGCGGCTCGGCTTCGAAGCGAAAGACCATGTCGACCTGGGTGAACCGCTCGGGCTCGACTTCGAGATGGGCACCAAGCTAGCTGGTTCGCGCTTCAGCGTGTTGAAAGGGCCGATCGCCCGGCTGCATCGCGCGCTCGCACAGTTCATGCTCGACATGCAGACAGAGAAACACGGCTACACGGAATGCTATGTGCCGTACATCGTCAACGCGGCATCGCTCAGCGGCACCGGCCAGTTGCCCAAGTTCGAAGGCGACCTCTTCGCCGCTAAAAAGGGCGGGCAAGACGGCGAGCCGGTGCCGGACAACCAGGCGCTCTACCTCATTCCTACCAGCGAAGTTCCGCTGACCAACTTCGTGCGCGACGAGGTCGTGGCCGAGTCGACGTTGCCGATCAAGCTGACCGCGCACTCGCCGTGCTTTCGCTCCGAAGCCGGCAGCGCCGGGCGCGACACGCGCGGCATGATCCGGCAGCACCAGTTCGACAAGGTCGAGATGGTGCAGATCACGCACCCCGATCGCAGCTACGAAGCGCTCGAAGCCATGACCGGCCATGCCGAGGCGGTGCTGCAGGCGCTGGAGTTGCCGTACCGCGTGGTGCTGTTGTGCACCGGCGACATGGGCTTTGGTTCCAGCAAGACCTACGACCTGGAAGTCTGGTTGCCGGCGCAGGACACGTACCGCGAGATCAGTTCGGTCTCCAACTGCGAAGCTTTTCAGGCGCGCCGATTGCAAGCGCGGTTCAAGAACGCGCAAGGCAAGAACGAACTCGTGCACACGCTCAACGGCTCTGGGCTTGCGGTCGGACGCACGCTGGTCGCGGTGCTCGAAAATCATCAGAACGCCGATGGGTCCATCACCGTGCCGCGAGCGTTGCATCCTTACCTCGGAGGGCTCGAAATGCTCCGAGCCTCTGCTAGAATCTGAGGCTCGACAGCGACCGGAGAGGTGGCAGAGTGGTCGAATGTACCTGACTCGAAATCAGGCGTACGGAAACGTACCGAGGGTTCGAATCCCTCCCTCTCCTCCAAACGCCCTAAGTCCATGATTTTTAAGGACTTTTAGCGAAAGCAGAATCGAGACTGGCAGCACTTCTGGTAACAGCCAGTGCTCAATCTTCCAGTCTACCTGCGGGGCAATACCTACTACCTTCACACCCGTGTGCTGGGTAAACAGGTCAAGAAATCCTTGGGAACCAGCGACAAGAAAACTGCCATGATGTTGGCGGGCCAACTTCTTGCGCAGATTTTTCCGATGGTCATTCGCCGATATGAAATTGATCTGCATCGCGGGGTCCTCAAGTCCGATGGACCCGAGGATCACGCCCGGATGCTCGTGGCACTGGAAACCTTGGGCAAGCTCAGTCCCCACGCCCCCAGCCCCCCCGGGGGCCCTTTAAAAGCAAGGGTGGGGCTACGCCTGCCTGAAGTCGTGGAGAAATTTTTCCAGCTTAAAAAGCAGTTGCGACCCGCCACAGTCCTTGCATATAAAAACACCTGCAATGAGTTCGCCGGGTTCATTAATAACCCGATGGTGGACGAAATTGACATCAGCGATGTCACCCGATACCAAGACCACCTGGCTAAATTCAACACAACACGGACCATCGACAACAAGATCGGCGTGCTGAATTCGGTGTTCAATTTCGCCAAAAAACAGGGTTATTATTTCAAGGACAACCCGGCGGCTGGCCGAAAGTTGATGACTAACCAGCAAAGAGCCAAGGGTGGTTTTGCCATTTTTGAGGTCGAAGACCTTCAAAAAGTCTTCGGCTCCGAGTTCCAGAACTGGAAGAAAAAAGATCCAGACTTCTATTATGTGTGTCTGCTGGCCTTGATTTCCGGTTGCCGGGTGTCTGAAATAACCAGCTTGCTGGCCGAGAATTTGAGGCTGACGCCCGTTCATCACATCAAAATTAAGGACTCAAAAACCCAGGCGGGCGTGCGAAGTGTGCCAATTCCCCAAATATTTATGGAAGAATTGCGAGAATTTTATAAACAAAAAACTGGAAAAGAGCAGATTTTTAAGTACAAGCTGCGACTTGGAAAAGGTTCAGGAACTGCGGTGGGGCAAAAATTCGGAAGACATTTGGACAAGATTGGAATTGAAAACGACCAGCTTGTGTTCCATTCCTTGCGAAAATTCTTCAACGATTTCTGCATGAAAAACGATATTGCCTTCGAGCCGAGGTGCCAAGTTATGGGCCACGAGATCGATAATGTGAACGTTGGAATTTACACAAATGAATTTTCGATAGAACAGTTGGAGAAAATTTTCCCGCCGGTGCAAAAGAAAATTTTGTCCCTGATCCCTTGACTTGACTTAATTTCGCTATATCTTAGGCTCTAAAAAAAGGAGCCAGATATGCTTGAAAATCTAAAAATAACCGATATGATAACGGCCGCCGAGCGGTCGAAACTTTGGTTGTTGTTGCAAAAAATATATTTCACAACTCACTCAGGGCAGATTTTGATGATTGAAGTAAACCAAGTTTTCTCCGTAGTGCTTAATATTTATGAACCAAAAGAGATGGATGATGTTGGTGTGCCAACAAAATTTCAGCCGATTATTCTCATAATGTATATTAATGGTGCAGTCGACAAGCTTCCGGCAACACCTGAGAATACTGCAATGGCACTTCAACTCCTCAAAGAGCTAAACACCAAAACGGGTTTAAAAAGATAAGAGTAACACCTGAGCAGATTAGACGAAAGCGGGAGCTTTCGCAAACGCTGGGCTTCAAGAAGGCCGAGCAGTAAAAAATTGAGCCATCGAAAGATGGCTTTTTTTTATGCTCGGAAGGCTGTTGGCTGTTTTGTAATTGTGCGAAGCACCGAACCCGAACGTAGTGAGGACCTTTTTCGTAGAAAAAGGTGTAGTGAGTTACACCTTTTTGGTGTAAGGCTTGAAAAGAGAGAAAAACACGCTTAAATAAAGAGAGCAAGAGTCAAGGGGTCCCATGCACAGCATAATAAGAACAAAAAAACACAAGTCAATAGCGAGCTTGAAAACCCGGGAAAATCACACCTATCGAAGAATAGACACACCCAACGCCGATCCAGAAAAGTCGAAGAAAAATAAATTGCTCTTTGGTCAAACTGATTATGCAACTGGGCTAGAAAATTTTCTCGACGACTACAAAAAAGAGAAACACATTCGAAAAGATGGAGTGCTGGCGGTCGAGTATTTGTTGACAGCCAGCCCGGAATTTTTTGATACCGGTCCAAAAAATGAGCGGGATGATCGACTAAAAAAATGGTGTGATTCTCAAATCGACTTCATGAAAAAGAAACACGGAGAAAAAAATATTCTCTGCATGTACCTTCACCTGGACGAAAAGACACCTCACATCGAAACCTTTGTTGTCCCAATCGACTCAAAAGGCAAACTGAATTGCAAGTATTTTCTAGGCGGCAAAAACAAACTCAGAGAACTTCAAACCGATTACGCCCTACACAATGCATCCTTTGACTTAAAACGCGGTCTGACAGGCTCCAAGGCAACTCATGTCCAAGTTCAGAAATTTTACGAGCAGATCAAGAGCAAATCAAAAGTCACGAACGATGATTTGATGAAGGCGGTCAAAATAGAAACTCCTTCAATCTCGGAAAGACTAGATCCGACGGTTTTTCTTGCAGTCCAACAGAAAAAAATCTTTGAGCGAATCACAAAATTATTCGCTGGTACTGTCTACGAAAACAAGTTGATAGCCCAAGCCAAGAAAATTCTTTGGGATTGGAAACGATCTGAGGACGACGCCCGAAAAGTCAAATACAAGCTTGAGATTGAAAAGGAAGTACTACAGGAAAAAATCAACAGGCAGGTAAAGTCTATATTGATGCTCGACTCTCTGAAAACTGAGAACAAGGATTTGCAAAAACACGTGAACAATATTGAGGTAGAAAATCAGTTGCTCAAAAATAAATTGTCGCCCAAACCCAAAACGCTTGACATTTAGCCTGAATCTGCGAATATAAAAAGGCAAGGATTGACGTACATTGCAAAATGACGACAACGAAAAAGCCACCTAACAAGGTGGCTTTTTTAATGGCATTGACAGAATCGGAATTTTTTAATTAACTATGAGTGTTGATAGGCAATCTACGTCGATCCTTGCAGATCCCCGGCTTTTGCCTATCCAGTAAGTTCTTCGGACTAGTTGGTAGAGTGGAAAGTCAGCAAAAACAAATTTATCCCACCTCTCAGAGCGCTGCAAGCCCAACACCCGAATAAAAGATTACAGACAAAAGGCCGCATACAAATAAACAAAAGTGCGGACCGAAGAGACTAAAGCGGTAACTGTGCGCAGTCTCACCCAAGCTAGAGCTAACGGGGCACAGGTGGTGTAAATACCATGAATAGCAAAAAGGCGAGAGATTTACCTTCTTTCCTCAGGCGTATGGCAACGGAGATTTAATAGCTCTGCAACCTACCAGAAAAGCCCCCAAATCCGTTTTTTAGCGGGTTAGGGTGAGCTATTCCAGGCTTCGGCCAGAAGACTGGAATAGCAAAGAGGGATATCGATCCTGAATTACAGCTAAATCTATGGGCGAAGCACTGATACTGCAAAGCAGTGGCTGTTAATGTAGCGAAGCGAAATAAATGGACGGCGGCCCAAAATTTGACTTTTTGAACTTCAGTTAATGAACCTTATTGCAACAAAACTAATATCGAAATCTATTGAGGCCGCATTTTTCGAGGCGGGTAAAATATACTTGGAAAATCCAGAAGCACTTGAGCAAATTAATGTGGCCTTATGCCGTGTCACATCTGATTTGCAAGGGCTAATTGACAATCAAAGTCACGAGGATGCAGAATATGTTGATTGTCTGCAATCCTCTTAAAGGCTCATTAATCAAGCCAGCTTTTTTGCATTTTTGTTTTTTATGCCTATAAATGTCAATAGGGTCTTGATTTTCTGGGTGGGAATTAAAACTTTACCTCTAACTCCAGATTTTCCAGCTTTTCGGTTAAAGCATTTAAATTACCATGGAGTGTCTGTGCTCGTTGGTCTGCATGGGATGCTGCCACTCCAGACATAGCTTCGTTGCTCACTGCTGTGGCAATATTTCTGTGGAGTTGTGCGGCTTGGAGCCGAAGCCCATTGACTATGTCATCTGACATTTTTTCTCGCTATGGCGTCGTATGGAACTTGACAAATCGATTTGTGCTAGTTTACTAAGAGCATGATTGAATTAATTCCAGTGCTCCTTCAGCAAGCCTCTTTTGCGCTGTGGGAGATTTACTTTTTAATCGCATTGCCCTTTTGCGTGGGCTTGTATTTGGGAATCGCATACGGAAAAATGAAATAACTGTCATTGGGCACCTGCCCATACCAACAGTATAATAAATGGCGCAAGGAACGCTAATATCCACCACACAAACATTCTTTTGGGCCCGAATGCTGATTCATGGACTTTTTGGCCAATCCAAGATCCGAGGAGCGAATAGATAACTATTCCTCCTATAAAATTCCAAGCGGGAATGTTTTGGAAGTATTCAAACCTATGCGCGATTAACCATGCGATTACGGCGCCCGCAAGCGATGCACCAAATGCAATACGGTTCATTCCTCGTCCTTCCTTCTTTGGATTCTTTCAAGATGCGCGCAAGCATGATATGCTACTGGTAGCAAGTGTGGTATCGAATCTGCTACCACTTTTCGTTAACCGTGTTGCCAAGTGGTTGATTATGCTGGAGATTTCGGGATATGAAAATCTATCCCTCCCTCTCCTCCAGCGATGGATTGCTAAAGCCCCGCCAGCCGGGGCTTTTTTGCGTCTGTTCTGCGGTTAAGAGTTGCGCCGGTGCGACGCTGTCGGGGAAACTTTCGGTGACAATGTAGGACCCCTCGACCGCCAACGGCAGGCAAGTCGCGAGGCGCACAGGTCGGGGAAACCTACAAGGCATGCGGGGTTCAGCTTGATTCGTGACTGCTTCGCTCTCTTTCAGGGGCCCCTTTGTCGAAGGGGCTTTTTTGTAGACCCCGCGGCGGGGTGCCATTCGGAAACATGAAGGGCAATTCTTCCTTCGCCGGCCTGGGCAATTCGTCCTTCGCCAGCCTCACGCCGGCGCCAGCCTCGGCCGATGAAGCAGAACCGTGGGTCCGCGGTGAGCTGATCCGAAGTTTGATGCGGGCATCCCGCGGCTCGCATTTTCTGGCTGCCGCACTGCTGCCTGCCATGATCGGGTTGAGCTGGGGCTACGTGCCGCTGTGGCAACTGATGGTGTGGCTGGCCATCGGGGTCGCCGCCACCTGCTGCCGCGTCTGGGGCGAACAGGTCTACACGCGCCGCTATGCCGATCGCGACTCCGACGGGCAGCAGCGGTTTGTCGAGAAATATCACTTTCTCTGGAGCATCAGCGCCTTTGCCTGGGGCCTGTCGATCCTGATCTTTTTCGAGCGCACGCCGCTCATCAACCAGTTCATGAGCTGGCTGATCGTGGCCGGGGTGGCGACGTTTCCGCTCAACGGGCTGGCACTGCACCCGCCATTGCTCAAGCGCTACGTCAACACGCTCTTCATCACGATGCTTGCAGCGGTGCTGTTCCGCGTCGTCGAGATGAATTTCGAGAAACCGCATTTCAACTACGGCTTTCTGTTGCTGCCGATGCTGCATTGGTGGCTGCTGCTGCGCGCCGGCCGGCGCATCCACGAGACGGCCCGCAACAGCTTCGAACTGCTCTTTCATAACCACATACTGATTGCCTCGCTGACCCAGCAACGGCAGGCCGCCGTGTCGGCCGTGGCCATGAAAAACCGTTTCCTGGCGAGCGCGGCGCACGACATGCGGCAGCCCGTGCTGGCGCTGTCTCTCTACGCCGACTGGCTCCGCAACGAGCCGGAGCTGGTGCAGGAGATCGCGCCGAAGATCGTCCGTGCCACGCATGCGGTCAACGCGCTGTTCGATTCGCTGTTCGACCTGGCGCGCATCGATTCCGGCCAGGTGCGGCTGCACATCGAGCGGGTCGATGTCGGCCAACTGCTGCACGACCTGGAGCTGCAGTACCGGCCGGTGGCAGAGGCCAAAGGCTTGAAGTTCCAAGTGCACATTGCCAAGGGCACGGTACTGACCGACCCCATTCGCGTGCGCCGGATGATCGGCAATCTGATTGCCAACGCCATCAAGTACACCGTCGAGGGGGGCGTGCTGCTGGCGTCGCGGCAAACACGCGACGGCCTCCGGGTCGAGGTGTGGGATACCGGCATCGGCATCGCGCGCGAACATCTGCGCGACGTGTTCCTGGAGTTCTACAAGGTGGCCGACCATGCCGGCACGTCCGATGGTTTCGGCCTCGGACTCGCCATCGTGGCTCGCCTGTCGCACGCGCTAGGCCATCCGGTGAGCGTGCGATCGCGGCTCGGACGCGGCAGCGTGTTTCGGGTTGCATTGCACGACGCCGATGAATCGCAGGCGCAATCCCGGGTCAGTTCTGCGGTCGGCTGATAAACCCCTGGTTGGGGGGTCCTGGAGTTAGCCGGAAGGCTAACCAGTCAATCAGCCGGACAGCAAACCGTTGGTCCGTGCGTAATGCAGCGCCTGCGTACGGCTCTTCACGCCGAGTCGCCGGAACAGACGCCACAGATGCACCTTGACGGTGTGTTCGCTGATTTCGAGCTCAGACGCGATGTCGCGATTGCTCATGCCCTTGTCGAGCATGGCGATGAGCTGCGTCTGGCGCTTCGACAACTTGCTGTTGGCGGCTGCCGCAGGCTCTTCGACATCCGAGTCGGCCATCAAGAGACCGCGCAGGGCGGCCGTCAATTCGGCGGAACTGGCTGACTTTTCGATGTACTGGTCGGCACCCGCTTCGATGCAGGCTTCTTCCATGTCTGCAGCAGGCGAGGCCGAGTACACGGCGATCGGCACATCCGGATAGGTCTGCTTGACCGCGATCACGCCGGAAACACCGGTCGTGTCGGGCAATTTGAGGTCGAGGCAAAACAGGCCGGGCGTACCGTGCTGCTTGACTGCGTTGGCGAGCTTGTCGAGGCGCTCGAGTTCCACGATGTTCTCGGCTGGCCGCAGGCGCCGCAGCACCATGACGATGGCGTCGCGCATCAAGGGGTGATCATCGATGACGTAAATGCTCATGTTTTGCTTTCGTTTGTGCGCAACTTATATATTGACTGTTGCTAGGCGCGCGAATCTCTCCCTTTACTTCAGCTCGCCTGACCGGCGAGTTCCTCCAGCGCAGCCATCACGGCGCGCCGCCCGTCATTGTCGACCGGTTCCAGCTGTTCTGCGAGCGCAGCGAGTGCTTCATTCGGTTGGTATTGCAGTGCCCCGATGGCGCGTCCGGCTTCTTGCGGCGACTGAAAGCCACGGCTTTGCAGCAGCGTGTCGTTGTGGGTATCGAGCAGCTTGAAATAAAAGAGTCCGTCGCGCTCGCGGTATTGCTTGAAGGTCGGCTTGCCCGTCTTGCCCGTCTTGCCACCCTTGCCGGCTTTCTTGCCGACACCCGCATCCTGACCGCCCAGGCTGGCAAGGCTGCGCAGCCCGACAGCGTGGCGCAGCGTCGCCATGAAAGGACGAGAAAGTTCGCGGGCCTTGTCGGCACCGATCAGCAAGGTGCGCTCGATTTGCGCGGGGTCATTCATCAACGCTTCGTAGCGCTCGCGAAGCGGCGTCAGTTCTCGGTCGATCCGCTCGAAGACCATTTGCTTGGCGTCGCCCCAGCCGATACCTTCGACGTAGGCCTTGCGCATTGCGGCTGTCTCGTCGGCAGTCGCGAACGCCTGAAAAATCTGGAACAGGGCCGAGCCCTCGGTCTCCTTCGGCTCGCCCGGCGCGCGCGAGTCGGTCACGATACCGCCGATGAGTTTTTGCAGCTGAGCTCGCGGCGAGAACAGCGGAATGGTGTTGTCGTAGCTCTTGCTCATCTTGCGGCCGTCGAGGCCGGGCAAGGTGGCAACCGCGTCGTCGACCTCGGCTTCGGGCAACACGAAATGCTCGCCGTACGAGTGATTGAAGCGCTGCGCGATGTCGCGCGCCATTTCGATGTGCTGGATCTGGTCGCGCCCAACCGGCACCTTGTGCGCATTGAACATCAATATGTCCGCGCCCATCAGCACCGGGTACATGAAGAGGCCCGCGGTGACGTCCGCATCCGGGTCTTCACCCTTGGCGATGTTTTTGTCGACGGACGCTTTGTACGCGTGCGCACGGTTCAGGATGCCTTTGCCGGTGACGCAGGTCAGCAGCCAGGTGAGTTCCGGAATCTCGGGGATGTCGGATTGGCGGTAGAAGACAACGCGCTCGGGGTCGAGCCCGCAGGCCAACCAGCTGGCAGCAATTTCAAGCGTCGAACGCTGGATGCGCGCCGGGTCATCGATCTTGATGAGGGCGTGGTAGTCCGCCATGAAATAAAAGCTCTGCACATCGGCGCGCTGGCTGAAGCGCACCGACGGCCGCACCAGGCCGGCGTAGTTGCCGAGATGCGGCGTGCCCGATGTGGTGATGCCGGTCAGAAACCGGGTTGCTTTGGGAGGTGTGGATGAAGCCATGTCGAATAGGGCTTGAGTCAACGCAGCAGTGCCGTCAGTGGCGAAATCAGCAGGTCGATGACGTGGTAGCCGACCGCCATGAGCGGGCTGAGCCAGTATTTGCTGACGACGCCTGCAAGCACGAGCGCCATCACGATGAAAAAGCCATAGGGTTCGATGCGCGCCAAAAACGCCTGGGCTTGTCCGCGCGGCAGCAGGCCGGCGAGCACGCGGCCACCATCGAGCGGCGGTAGCGGAAAAAGGTTGAAAGCACACATCACCAGATTGACGAGCACGCCGCCCTTCGCCATCTTGATGAAGAACGGCTCGCTGACACCGGTCGCGATGAGGCCGACGAAGACCAGCGCCCAGAGGATCGCCTGGATGAAGTTCGAGCCCGGCCCGGCGAGTGCGACCCAGATCATGTCGCGCTTGGGGTTGCGCAGATTGCCGAAGTTGACCGGCACCGGCTTGGCGTAGCCGAACAGGAACGCGCCCGAGGTCGCGAAGTACAGCATCAACGGCATCAGGATCGTGCCGATCGGGTCGATGTGCTTGAACGGGTTGAGGGTCACCCGGCCCATCACGTAGGCCGTGTTGTCGCCGAAGTGCCGGGCCACGTAGCCGTGGGCCGCCTCATGCACTGTGATCGCGAAGAGCACGGGCAACGCGTAGATGAGGATGCTTTGAATCAGGTTGGGAATGTCCACCGGTTCGATTGTCTCAGACGAAAGTGGGGAGGCTCTTCGTGACCGCCGGCAATCAGGTCACAACCCCAGCAGCGCGAGCGAGCCGCGGCCCATGCGGATCACGACCGGGTCGTCGCCGGTACCCATCGGCGTCAGGTCGACCACGGTGGTCGGCTCGGACGGGCAGGCGCCAGCGTCGATGACGGCGCCGAGCTGCTTTTCGAAGCGCTCGCGAATCGTCTGCGCGTCATTCAGCGCCTCGGTCTCGCCGGGGGGGATCAGCGTGGTCGCGAGCAGCGGCGCGCCGTGCAGCGTGAGCAGCTCGCTCAGCACCTTGTGATCCGGTACGCGCAGGCCGATGGTCTTGCGCTGCGGATGGCTGACGCGCCGCGGTACTTCCTTTGTCGCTTCGAGCAGAAAGGTATACGGGCCGGGTGTCGCCGCTTTCAACAGCCGGTACTGCTTGTTGTCGACGCGGGCGTAATGCGACACCTCGCTCAGGTCGCGACATAGCAGGGTGAGGTGGTGCTTCTCGTCGACCTGCCGGATGCGGCGCAACTGGTCGACCGCGTCCTTGTCGTCGAGGTGGCAGGCCAGCGCGTAGCTGGAGTCGGTCGGCACGGCGACGATTTCGCCGCGCGCGAGCAAAGCAACCGCCTGCTTCAGCAGTCGTTGTTGCGGGTTTTCAGGATGCACTTCAAAAAACTGGGCCATGGCAATCGATCAGGTTCGCGGGCTCGAGGTGAGCAGATTCAAAAACAGGTTGAGCAGGTTCAGCCCTCGGCAGGCTCGATGGGCAAGCGCCGCTCTTTGACGGTCAGCCAGGCGCCGGCCGCGCCGCATACAGCGATCAGCCCGATGCCCGCCAGCGACGCAATGTCCGGCACGTGCGAGAACATCAGCCAGCCGCCGAGCATCGCAAAGCCGATCTGTGCGTAGAGGTACGGGGTGAGCGTCGATGCGGCTGCGCGCTGGTACGCCAGGATGAGCAAAAAATGGCCGACCGTGCCCATGAACCCCATCAGGCACAGCAGCGCCCACCAGTGCCACGAGGGCAGCGCCGTCCAGACGAAGGGCAGGGCGCACGACGCGATCAGCGTGCCGACCCAGCCGGTATAGAAATGCATGGTGAGCGGATTCTCGGTCTGCGCCAGCTTGCTCGTCAGCAACTGGAACCATGCGTTGGTCAGCACCAGCCCCATCGGCAACAAGATCGCCCAGCTGAAGCTGCTGCCACCCGGGCGCAGGATGACCAGCGTGCCAAGGAAGCCGCCACATACCAGCGTCCAGCGCAGCGGAGACACACGCTCTTTGAAGATCGTGGCGGCCAGCAGTGTGATGACCAGCGGCGCGATCAACACGATGGAGGTGAACTCCGGCAGCGGCATGTAGCGCAGGCTGAAAAAAGCGAAAAGGCTGGTCGTCAGCAGCAAAGCGCCGCGCAGCACGTGGTACCTGGGGTGTGCCGTGGCCAGCAAGGATGTCCCATAGACCGGCAGCAACACAGCTGTCGTCGCGACCGCCTGGAAGGCATAGCGAAACCACACGCCCATGATGATCGGCACCGCGCCGACCGAAATCTTGGTGGCGGTGTCGAGCGTCGAAAAGCAGGCCACTGCCAAAACCACCATGCCAATACCGGCCAGGATGCGTTCGGATTCGAGATCGCGCGCGCCCCGCTCCGCTGGCTGCACCGCGCTCACTGAATGCGGTTTTCGAGCAGTTCCCAGACCGGCGTGAGTTTGCCGGGCAGCCAGGGGAGCTTGCCGAGGTCCATGTGACTTTCGTCGGGGCTATGGAAGTCGCTGCCGCGCGATGCCGCAAAGCCGAATTCAAGTGCCTTGTCGGCGTACTCGACGTACTCGGCCGGCGTGTGGCTCCCGGTAACGACCTCGATCGCCTTGCCGCCGTGCGCCTGGAATTCGAGGAATAGCGCGTACTCCTCGTTGGCGGTGAACTTGTAGCGACCCGGATGCGCGATCACAGCGATGCCCTTGGCGTCGGTGATCCAGCGGATCGCGTCCTTGAGCGTGGCCCAGCGGTGCGGCACGTAGCCCGGCTTGCCCTCGGTCAGGTATTTGCGAAAGACCTCGTAGGTGTCTTTGCAAACGCCGCTTTCGACCAGGAACCGCGCGAAGTGCGTGCGCGAAATCAATTCAGGGTTGCCGACGAAAGTGAGTGCGCCTTCGTAGGCACCCTTGATGCCGACCTTGGCCAGCCCCTCGGACATTTCCATGGCCCGCTTGCCGCGACCGCCGCGCGTGTCGTAAAGGCCCTGACTGATGGCGGCGTCGTCCGGGTCGAAGCCGAGCCCGACGATGTGCACCGTTTCATTCGCGAAGGTGACGGAGATCTCGGTGCCCGTCAGATAGCGCATGCCATTTTCGCGGGCCGCAGCAGCGGCGCGGTGCTGGCCGCCGACTTCGTCATGGTCGGTGAGCGCCCACAGCTCGACGCCGTTCGCCGCTGCGCGGGCAGCAAGGGCCTCCGGCGTCAATGTGCCGTCGGAAACCACGGAATGGCAATGCAGATCGGCGTTCAGGATGTTTTGCACGCTCTAATTTTATGCCTTGCATCCCGCACGCGCAGGACCTGCCGCAAACGCCCCGCTAGCGTCCCTTCTTCTTGCGGAAAGCCAGCCGCGCCGCCACCGCGGTGAAGCTCATGATGAGCGCCACCACGATCCAGAAGCCGTGCTTGTGTTCGGCCAGCGGAATGCCGCCGACGTTCATGCCGAAGAGGCCCGCCATGATGTTGATCGGCAGCGCCAGCACCGTGACCACCGTCAGCACGAAGAGGCTGCGGTTGTTGTCTTCATTGACGTTGGCGGCGATCTCCTCCTGCAGCAGCTTGATGCGCTCCTGCAGCGCCTGCATGTCGCGCAGTACGACCGAGAACTCTTCAGTCGAACCGCGCAGCTCCTGCGCATCGGCTTCGGCCATCCAGCTGGGCGGGTTCTGCAGCAAGCGGAAAAGCGCTGCCGGCTCGGGTGCGAGCAGGCGTTGCAGGCGCACCAGCATCCGGCGCAGCCCGCCGAGCCGCGCGCGCTTGTTGTCGAGACGCGCGGCCAGCAGGTCGTCCTCTATCGCGTCGATGCGCGATGTCGCGTCGCGCACGATGTGCACCAGCACGTCGGCCTGGGCACGCAGCAGGTGTTCGAGCATTTCGGTGCTCGACCGCGGCGCGTCGCCAGCGTTCACAGCCGTGCGCAGGGCATCGACCGAGCGCAGCGGCTGGGTGCGCGCCGTCACCACGAGCCGCGGGCCGACGCTGATCCACAGCGTGGAGATGTCCGACGGCTCGAAGCTGAACTCGAAGTGCACGTCGTTGATGACGGCGATGAGCGCATCGTCGGCGCGCTCGATGCGGGTCGACGGCAGGCCTTCGTGCAACGTCTCGAAGAAGGTGTCGGAGAGCTGCGCGTGCCGACGGAGCCAGCGCTCGGCCTGGGCATGGCTCAGGTTGAAGTGCAGCCAGAGATAACTTTTGTCGTGGCCTGCAATTCCGGCTGCATCCGTCTGGGCCAGGTAGGCGGCAGCCGCTGCAGAGTCGAGCGGGCGCACCGGCTGCGGTGCCTCGGCATCGAACAGATAGCCGCAGATCAGCCCGGCTTCGTCACCGCCATAGGACGCTGCGACCCCGCCATTCACCGCACCGCTCGCCGCGCTCAAAAGATGTGCGTGAAGAGCCAGTACAACGAGCCTGACAGCAGCATCGCCACCGGCAAGGTCAGCACCCACGCCATCGCCAAGTTACGCAGTGTCGACATCTGCAGGCCGGAGCCGTTGGCCACCATCGAACCCGCCACGCCGGAAGACAGCACGTGCGTGGTCGACACCGGCAGCCCGTACATGTCGGCGGCGCCGATGGTCACCATCGCGACCAGTTCGGCCGAAGCACCTTGCGCATAGCTCAGGTGCGTCTTGCCGATCTTCTCTCCGACGGTGACCACGATGCGCTTCCAGCCGATCATGGTGCCGAGGCCCAGAGCGATCGCGACGGCGACCTTGACCCACAGCGGAATGAACTTGGTGGCGTCGTCGATTTCCTTGCGAAACTCGCCAACCTTGGCCGTGGTGTCGGTATCGAAATGCGCCGCGTCGCTCTTGCCTAGATGGCGCAGCGCTTCCGACGCGAGGTACATGTCGTTTCGCACGTTGGCCACGGCCTCTGCCGGCACGCCAGCGAGCGAGCCGTGTTCCTTCACCTGCTGTGCGATGCTGCCGGCTGTCGCGCCGAGTGCAGGCACGACCGATGCATTGAACTCGCGTGTGCGCACGTAGGTCGACAGCACTTCGCGTGCCGCCGCAGGCCGCAGCGCAGGCAGCGATGCAACCGCCGATGCATTGCGGTTCAGCGCGCTTTGCGCGCTTTCTGCGACCGCGACGAAGCGTACCGTTTGATCTGTCGGCATCGAGCGATTGAGCGCGTACGCCATCGGCACCGTGCCGACGAGGATCAGCATGATCAGCCCCATGCCTTTTTGCCCATCATTGGAGCCGTGCGCGAACGACACGCCGGTGCAGGTAAGGATCAACAGACCGCGAATCCACCAGGGCGGAGGAGCCTCGCCGCGTGGCTCCTCGTAGAGTGCGCGGTTCTTGACGAAGGCGCGCAGCGCGAGCAACAGCAAGGCCGCGCAGCCGAAGCCGACGAGCGGCGACAGCAGCAGCGAATAGCCGATCTTCACGGCTTGCGGCCAGTCCACGCCACTGGTTCCGTCGCGCCCGTGCATCAGCGCATTGGCAACGCCGACACCGATGATCGAGCCGATCAACGTGTGCGAAGAAGACGCCGGCAAACCGAGCCACCAAGTGCCGAGGTTCCACATGATGGCGGCGATCAGCAGTGCGAACACCATCGCGAAGCCGGCGCCCGAGCCCACCTGCAGGATGAGCTCGACCGGCAGCAGCGAGATGATGCCGAAAGCCACCGCACCGCTCGATACCAGCACGCCCAGAAAATTGAAGAAGCCCGACCAGACGACTGCGAAATTCGGCGGTAACGAGTGCGTGTAGATCACCGTGGCTACTGCGTTGGCCGTGTCGTGAAAACCGTTGACGAACTCGAAGCCCAGCGCCACCAGCAGGGCGACACCAAGCAGGATGTACGGCACCCAGGTCGTGGTCTGTGCGCTGGCCGCGCGTACGTCGGTCGTCAGGCTCCACGCGGTGTACAAGAGCCCGGCGGCGAGCAAGCCCGCGAAGACGATCAGGGTGACCGGGCCGGGCTTGGCGTCGAGCTTTGGCCGTTGCGCCGGCTTCGGATGTACCGGAAGATTCGCGTCGGAAGCCGCAAGGGTGTTCATGGCGTTTTTTTTTGATGTTGGAGTAACCCCGCGCATCGTGGGCGCTGCCGATGACAGGCATGTGTCAGTTGTGGCAAGGTGGCGGTCGATCAAACAAGGGACTTTCCAAATGATTCAGCGCCGCGTATTCGCCACCGCCTTGCCGACATTCGCCGCCGCCGTTGCCGCCGCTGCGCTACTGCCCAGCCTTGCGCTGGCACAGGCGCCGCCCTGGCCCACCAAACAATCGATCAGGATCATTTCGCCCTATGCGCCGGGCGGCACCACCGACGTGCTGGCGCGTCTGCTCGCGCAGCCGCTGCAGCAAAAGCTGGGGCAGACCGTCATCGTCGAAAACAAGGGTGGTGCGGGCGGCAACGTCGGCACCGACTACGTCGCGAAGGCCGCGCCCGATGGCTACACGCTGCTGCTGGCCGCCAGCGGGCCGATCGTGATTTCGCCTTCGCTCTACGCGAAGATCCCGTACGACTCGATCAAGGACTTCACCTTCGTCGCGCCGATCGCCAACGCATCGTTCGTGGTGCTGGCCAATCCGGCGTCGGGTATCACGTCCATCAAGGACCTGATCGCGCGCGCCAAGAAGGGTGAAAAGATCAACTTCGCCTCGGCCGGCTCGGGCACGCCGCAGCACATCATCGGAGAGATGTTCAACCAGGCGGCCGGCATCAAGATGCAGCACATTCCCTACAAGGGCTCGGGCCCGGCGATGAACGATCTGCTGGCCGGCCAGGTGCCGATCTCGTTCGAGAACCCGGTGCCCGCCATGCCTCACGTCAAGGCTGGCAAGGTCAAGGTGCTGGCCAGCACCGGTGCGGTTCGGTCCGCGGCTTTCCCCGACATCCCGACCGTGGCCGAACTCGGCCTGCCGGGCTTCGATGCCAAGCCGTGGTACGGCCTCATGGCGCCGGCTGGCCTGGATCCGGCCATCGCGAAGAAGCTCAACGATGCGGTCCGTGAAGCGCTCTCCAGCACCGAGATGAAGGCCCGCCTTTTCACGCTCGGTGCCGAGCCGATGGCCATGACGACGCCGGAGTTCCAGGCCTTCGCGGAAAAGGATCGCGACAAGTGGACCAAGGTCGTGAAGACCTCAGGCGCCACGCCTGACTGACGCCTTGATGCCGGCGCTCACTGCCGTACAGATCGTTGCGATCGCTCTGCAGTACACGCCGCCCCATGCGGTGTGTGCTTGCGGTGCGCTGCACTGCCCCGGTTGGGAAAGCCTGCCCGCCACCTTCGACGCGTCTTTGCTGCGGCTCGTGGGACGGACCAACGATCGCGATCCGTACGACGAGCCGACGCTCGAAGAACACCATCCGCAAGGCACCCGCTACGACGCGGCCGATGCACCGATCGCGCTCGGCCACTTTCCCTACAACCGCTGCGAGGTCTGGCAGTGCGTTTGTTGCGGGCGACCATTGCTTCGCTACACCGAATACGGCGGCTACTACGTCGACCAGCGCATACGCGAGCTGATTGGCGCGCTCGTGGTCGACACCGCCGCCACCCAAGACCGATAGAGAACCAGAGACTTGATGCCGAACCGCCCCCTCATCGTGCTGCTCGACGATTGCGAACACGCCGCCCGACGGCTGGCCGACTGGAGCGCGATCGAGGCGTTGGCCGAACTGCGCATTTGCCATGCGCCGTTGCGCGGCGATGCGCTGCGCGAAGCCGTGCAAGACGCTGATTGCCTGCTGCTGATGCGCGACCGCACGCCCGTCGATGCGGCGCTGCTCGACGCCATGCCCAAGCTCAAGTACCTGGCCTTCACCGGCACGCGCAACAACGCGATCGACCTGGCTGCGCTGCAGCGACGCGGCGTGCCGGTGGGCTTTACCGAATGGGGTCCGTCCAAGGAGAGCACCTGCGAACTGACGTGGGCGCTCATCTTGGCGGCCATCAAGCGGCTGCCGCAAGCCGTGCAGGCCTTGCAAGGCGGGCAATGGCGCGATGGCGGCGTATTGGGCCAGGTGCTGCACGGCGAACGACTGGGCCTGGTCGGCCTCGGCGAGATCGGCGGTCGCGTCGCGCGCGTTGCCAAGGCTTTCGGCATGGACGTGGTGACCTGGAGCCCGCGCATGACGCCCGAACGCGCGGCCGAACAGGGCGTGCGTGCCGTGCCGCTCGACGAGCTCGTGCAAACGTCGAAGGTCGTGAGCCTGCATCTGGTGATGACCGACGCGACGCGACAGTTGTTCGATGCGGTGCGCTTCGCGCAGATGCGGCCCGATGCGATCTTCGTCAACACCTCGCGCGCGGGGCTGGCCGACGAATCCGCGCTGGTCGCCGCCTTGCAGGCCGGGCGACCGGGCGTTGCCGCACTCGACGTGTACGCGCGTGAGCCGCTGGATGCCGACCATCCGTTGCGCGCGTTGCCCAACGCGCTGTTGTCGCCGCACCTCGGCTTCGTTTCGCAGCCGGTTTTCGAACGGTTTTATGCGGACTTGGCCGAAGGCGTCCTGGCCTGGCTGCGCGGCGATGCGATCCCGCGTTGCATGCCGGGAACGTCTGGCGGCTGACAGCGTCATCTGAGCCGTGCACACTGCGCCATGGCCCGCCGCAGCTCCATCAGCTCCCTGACGTCTTCGCTTACGTCTTCATTCACGCGCGCCTATCAGCGCAACCTGCGCGCGCTCACCAAAGCCGCGCTCAAAGCAGGGACGAAGGCCACGATCAAGACCGGCAAGCGTGCGGTCAGCGAAGTGCAGCGCGCGGCAGTCAAGCAACTGAAGCCGCCACCCGGCAAGGGCGACTGGCTCGCCGGCATGGCGCTCGGCCCCGGCGGCGCGCGGCGCTATCACCTGTTTCGCCCATCGGACCTCGACCTCGCACCGGGCGAGAAGCTCCCACTGATGGTCATGCTGCATGGCTGCGGCCAGACCGGACGCGACTTCGCTGCCATTACTCGCATGAATGCGCTGGCCACCCGCCATCGCTTTCTCGTGCTCTACCCCGAGCAAGACAGGCTCCACCATCCGCAAGGCTGCTGGAACTGGTACGAGACCCGCTCGGGCAAGTCGGCCGCCGAAGCCGCAACGCTGATGGCGGCGGTCGATCAGGTCTGCGTGCTGTATGCGGCCGACCGCGCGCGCGTCGCGGTCGCTGGGCTCTCTGCCGGTGCCGGCATGGCGGCGCTGCTGGCCACGCACTATCCCGCGCGCTTTCAGGCGGTGGTCATGCACTCCGGCGTGGCGCCCGGTGCGGCGCGGTCGTCCGCAACGGCACTGGGCGCGATGCGCGGGCGGCACGTACCTCCCATGCCGGTCACGGCGGTCGGCAAGGCAATGGGCGCCGCCGCCGCGATGACGACGCTCCCGCCCTTGCTCATCCTGCACGGCGACCGCGATGTCGTCGTGTCTTCGAGCAATGCCGGCAGCGCCGCTGCGGTGTGGGCCGCAGCCACCGGTGCAGTGCCTGCCGCGTCACGCCGACTGCAGCGCGGGCGGCGGCATCCGATGCGCGTGACCGACTTCAAGCTGCGCGGCAAGACCAGCGTCACGTTGTGCGAGATCGCCGGCCTGGGTCACGCGTGGAGCGGTGGCGCTGCGCGCCTGGCCTTCAGCGACCCGGCGGGTCCGGATGCGACGCGGATGGCGTGGGCCTTTGCGGCGCGGCAGTTCGCCCGCGCCTGATCTCGTACGCCACCCGGCGTATTTGTAGGAGACGACCTCGTCAGCACACTCCGTCCATCGACAGCGAAGGTGCTGGCGACAAGTTCAATACAACCGGAGAAGGATGCACATGCAACGTCGTTTCACACTCAAGGCACTTACCGCCAGCGTCGCTTTCGCGGCACTGGGCGTGGCCCCTGCTTTCGCAGCCGACACCATCAAGGTCGGCATCCTGCACTCCCTTTCGGGCACGATGGCGATCTCCGAAACGGCGCTGAAGGACATGGCGCTGATGACGATCGAAGAGATCAACAAAAAGGGCGGCGTGATGGGCAAGCAGCTCGAGCCCGTGATCGTCGACCCGGCTTCCAACTGGCCGCTGTTCGCTGAAAAGACCAAGCAGCTGCTGGGTCAGGACAAGGTCGCCGTGATCTTCGGCTGCTGGACCTCGGTGTCGCGCAAGTCAGTGTTGCCGGTGATCGAAGAGCAGAACGGCCTCTTGTTCTACCCCGTGCAATACGAGGGCGAAGAGCTCTCCAAGAACGTGTTCTACACGGGTGCAGCGCCTAACCAGCAAGCCATTCCCGCTGTCGAGTATTTGATGAGCAAGGCCGGCGGCGGCGCCAAGCGCTTCGTGCTGCTGGGCACCGACTACGTCTACCCGCGCACCACCAACAAGATCCTGCGCGCCTTCCTGAAGAGCAAGGGTGTGAAGGACTCGGACATCGACGAGAAGTACACGCCGTTCGGCCACAGCGACTATCAAACCATCGTTGCCGACATCAAGAAGTTCTCTCAAGGCGGCAAGACGGCCGTGATCTCGACGATCAACGGTGACTCCAACGTGCCGTTCTATAAGGAACTCGGCAACGCCGGCCTGAAGGCCAAGGACGTGCCGGTCGTCGCCTTCTCGGTAGGCGAAGAAGAGCTGCGCGGCGTGGACACCAAGCCACTCGTCGGCCACCTTGCTGCATGGAACTACTTTATGTCGGTCAAGAACCCGACCAACACCGCCTGGATCAAGACGTGGAGCGACTACGCCAAGGCGAAGAAGCTGCCGGGTCAGATGGACAAGCCTTTGACCAACGATCCGATGGAAGCCACCTACGTCGGCATCAACATGTGGAAGCAGGCCGTCGAGAAGGCCAAGTCGACCGACACCGACAAGGTCATTGCCGCCATGGCCGGCCAGACCTTCAAGGCACCGGACGGCTTCACCGTCGAAATGGACCCGAAGAACCATCACCTGCACAAGCCGGTGTTCATCGGTGAAATCAAGGCCGACGGCCAGTTCGGTGTGGTGTGGAAAACGCCGGCGCCAGTCAAGGCGCAGCCCTGGAGCCCGTTCATCGAAGGCAACGACAAAAAGCCTGACCAACCAGCAGGGAAATCCTCTTAACTTTCGCTCGCCTCGTTCAAGTGACCTGTTTTGGGCTCGATCTTTTCTTGGGGGATCGGGCCCTGTTTTATTTGAGGATGATGTGAATACAGCCCCGCGCCGAATCTTGCATGCCGCTTTCGCCGCGCTGCTTCTGGTGTCCGCACATGCGCATGCATTGACCGCAGACGAAGCCAAGGCCATCGCCACCGGCGAGACCGAAGACCGCGTTGCCGCGCTCAACAAGGCCGTCGCCACTGCCGACGACAAGACGATTGCCTTCATCCAGGCGCTGACCGACGATGCCGTCAGGGTCACCGAAGACAAGGTCTTCGTGATGAAGGACCAGAACGGAGACGTAAAGGGCTACGACCCGGTCACCGGTGCCGAGCTCAAGGTGCCCGACACGGCCGAAGACGTGGTCAACAACAACCTGATGCGCGGCGCCCTCGACGCTGCGAAATCGATGCTCACCCTGATGAGCAGCAAGGACGAGGCGGTGCGCCTCGAAGCCGCCAACGCGCTGCTCAAAGATCCGGACGAGTCGCGTATTCCGATGGTCGAGAAGGTGCTGGCCGGCGAGACCAACACCGCCATCAAGGCCAAGCTCGAACTGGTGCGCGCGGCCTCGCTGCTCAACAGCGCCGATGCCGCCAAGCGCATCGCCGCTGCGGCCGCGTTGTCCGAAAGCAAGAACCCCGACACCAAGCTGCTGCTGAACGAACGCCTGACCGACGAGAGCGACCCGACCGTCAAGGCGGCGCTGCAAAAAGCCATTGCCAGCATCGACGGCGCGCTGGTGTGGGGCGACCGCATCAACGCAGTGTTCAGCGGCATCAGCCTCGGCTCGGTGCTGTTGCTGGCCGCACTCGGCCTTGCCATCACCTACGGCCTGATGGGCGTCATCAACATGGCCCACGGCGAGCTGATGATGATCGGCGCCTACGCCACCTACATGATGCAGGGGCTGTTTCAGCGCTACCTGCCGGAGTCGTGGTTCGGCGGCTATCTGGTCGCTGCGATCCCGGTTTCGTTTCTGGCGTCGGCGCTGGTCGGCGCCATCCTCGAACGCGGCGTCATTCGCTTCCTCTACGGCCGACCGCTCGAAACATTGCTCGCCACCTGGGGCATCAGCCTGATGCTGCAGCAGCTGGTGCGCACGCTGTTCGGCGCACAGAACGTCGGCGTCGAAAACCCCTCATGGATGAGCGGTGGCTTCACCATGCTCGGCAACGTCGCGCTGCCCTGGAACCGCATCTGCATCATCGTCTTCGCGGTACTGGTGTTGCTGGCGATGGGCTGGCTCATCGGCAAGACACGACTCGGTTTGTTCGTGCGCGGCGTTACGCAGAACCGACCGATCGCCTCGTGCATGGGCGTCAACACGGCGCGGATCGACACCTACGCGTTCGCGCTCGGTTCGGGCATCGCAGGACTGGCGGGCTGTGCGCTCAGTCAGATCGGCAACGTCGGTCCTGACCTCGGCCAAAGCTACATCGTCGACTCCTTCATGGTGGTCGTGATGGGTGGCGTCGGGCAACTGGCCGGCACGGTGTACGCGGCGCTCGGCCTCGGCATCCTGAACAAGTTCATCGAAGGCTGGGCCGGCGCGGTGCTCGCAAAGATATGCGTGCTCGTCTTCCTCATCATCTTCATCCAGAAGCGGCCCCAGGGCATCTTCGCGATCAAGGGCCGGAGTGCAGAAGCATGACCAATATCAGCAAAGTCAAACTCCCCGCCAAGGGCCCGCTGATGAGCGGCAAAGGCTGGACGATTTTCTTCATCGCGCTGATCGTTATTTGCGCGGTGGCACCGGTGCTCAACATCGTCGTGCCGGACGGCAGCCCGCTGCACATGAGCGATTACGCGGTGGCACTGGTCGGCAAGATCATGTGCTACGCGATCTGCGCGCTGGCGATGGATTTGGTCTGGGGATACACCGGCATCCTGTCGCTCGGGCACGGGCTGTTCTTTGCGCTCGGCGGCTACATGATGGGCATGTACCTGATGCGCCAGATCGGCCGCGACGGCAACTACAAGAGCGACCTGCCGGACTTCATGGTGTTCCTCGACTGGAAGGAACTGCCGTGGCACTGGACCTTCAGCGGCAGCTTTATCGCGACGCTGATCCTCATCGTGCTGGTGCCTGGTCTGATCGCGCTGGTGTTCGGCTTCTTCGCCTTCCGTTCGCGCATCAAGGGCGTGTACTTTTCGATCATTACGCAGGCGCTGACCTTCGCGGCACTGCTGCTCTTCTTTCGCAACGAGACGGGCTTCGGCGGCAACAACGGCTTCACCGACTTCAAGCGCATCCTGGGTATTCCGCTTGCCACGCAAGAGATGCGCATGACGATCTTCGCGCTCACCGGCATCACGTTGCTGCTGTTCTTTTTGTTCTCGAAGTGGCTCATCGGAAGCAAGTTCGGCCGTGTGCTGCAGGCCATTCGCGATGCCGAAACGCGCGTGATGTTCTCGGGCTACAACCCACTGCCCTACAAGCTCACCATCTGGGTCATCTCGGCCATCATGTGCGGCGTGGCGGGCGCGTTGTACGTGCCGCAGGTCGGCATCATCAACCCCGGTGAAATGAGCACGGCCAACTCGATCGAGATCGCCATCTGGGCCGCAGTGGGCGGCCGCGCGACGCTCATCGGGCCGATCATCGGCGCCTTCATCGTCAACGGCGCAAAGAGCTGGCTGACGGTCGCGTACCCGGAGTACTGGCTGTACTTCCTCGGCGCTATCTTCATTGCAGTGACGCTCTTCTTGCCGGACGGCATCGTCGGGTTGGTCAAGAAATTGTGGAAGCGCGACAACGCGCCGCCCGCTGCAAGGCTCGAAGCGCAACGCTCGCTCGCGGCTGAAACCGGAGGAGCAGGCGCATGACACCCGACTTGATGGAAGAAGGCGCGCAACGCGTCGCCAAGCTGCACGGCATCGACCACGGCTCGACGACCGAGTCAGGTGGCCGCGAGGCGGGCTACGGCCGCATCGGTACGCCGGGCGAAGTCGACGTCACCCACGGCCGCATCCTGTACCTCGAAGACGTCAGCGTGAGCTTCGACGGCTTCAAGGCGATCAACAAGCTGAGCCTGGACATCGCGCCCGGCGAGCTGCGCTGCATCATCGGCCCCAACGGCGCCGGCAAGACCACGATGATGGACATCATCACCGGCAAGACGCGCCCCGATTCGGGCACGGTGTTCTTTGGCAGCACCATCGACCTCCTGCGTCACAAGGAAGCCGACATCGCACAGCTCGGCATCGGTCGCAAGTTCCAGAAGCCGACGGTATTCGAGCATCTCACCGTGTTCGAGAACCTCGAGCTTGCGTTGAAGACCGACAAGGGCGTACGGCGCTCGATGTTCTTCAAACTCGACTCGACGCAGAGCGATCGGCTTGCTGAAATCCTGGAGACGATTCACTTGTCGGACAGCGTGTCGCGCATGGCGGGCAACCTGAGCCACGGACAAAAGCAGTGGCTCGAGATCGGCATGCTGTTGATGCAGGACCCGAAGCTGCTGCTGCTCGACGAGCCTGTCGCTGGCATGACGGATGAAGAAACGGCGCGCACCGCAGAGCTTTTTCTGACGCTTAAGGGCAAGCACTCCTTGATGGTGGTGGAGCACGACATGAGCTTCATCCGTACGATCTCCGAGATCGTCACTGTGCTGTGCGATGGCTCTGTACTGGCGCAGGGAACGCTGGACGAGGTGCAGGCGGATGAGCGGGTCATCGAGGTTTATCTTGGCCGCTGAAGAAAGAACAACCATGCTCACGGTCAAGAACATTCACCAGTACTACGGCGGTTCGCACATCCTGCGCGACGTGAGCTTCACGGCCACGCTCGGCAAGGTCACCGTACTGCTCGGCCGCAACGGCGTCGGCAAGACGACCTTGCTCAAGTCGTTGATTGGCCTGGTGCCGATCAAGAGCGGCAGCATCGAGTTCGACGGACAGGCGATCCAGAAGAAGACACCTTACGAGCGCGCGCGTTCGGGCATGGGCTTCGTGCCGCAAGGCCGCGAGATTTTTGCGCGGCTGACCGTCGAAGAAAACCTGCGCATGGGGCTGGCCTACAGGAGCGGCAGCACGCCGATTCCGCCTGAGCTGTACGAGCTTTTCCCCGTCCTCAAGCAGATGCTGCATCGGCGTGGCGGCGATCTTTCCGGTGGTCAGCAGCAGCAACTCGCCATCGCGCGGGCACTCGCACCGGGACCGAAGCTGCTCATCCTCGACGAGCCGACCGAGGGCATCCAGCCATCGATCATCAAGGACATCGGTCGTGTCATTCGCATGCTCGCCGACCGCGGCGACATGGCGATCGTGCTGTGCGAGCAGTACTACGACTTCGCGCAGGAGCTGGCCGACGACTACCTCGTGATGGAGCGCGGCGAAGTCATCGCGCGCGGTCTGGGCAAGGACATGGAAGCGCAGGGCGTTCGCCAGCTGGTTGCGATCTAGGGGGTGTCTCGGGCTTGGAAAGCGATTTAGGGGTTTACCCTAAAATCTGTTTTTGCCCGCGGGTCGCCGGGCCTTTCAAGGATCCGGTTTTGAACCCTCCCATCGCACCCTCTTCTGCTGCACTGGCCGAAGCGGCAACCACTGCACCGTCCAACGTCAACTTCGGCCGCGCCATGCTTGCGCTCGGCGTGGGCGGCTTCGCCATCGGCACGGGTGAATTCGTCATCATGGGTTTGTTGCCTGAAGTGGCAGCCGACATCGGGGTCAGCATTCCGCAAGCCGGACACGTCATCAGCGCCTATGCGTTGGGCGTCGTCATCGGTGCGCCGGTATTGGCAGTGATGGCTGCGGGCTGGCATCGCCGGGCGCTTCTCATCGCGCTGATGGCGGTGTTCGCAGCCGGCAACTTCGCCAGCGCGCTCGCGCCGGGTTATCTCTCGCTCAACCTGTTGCGCTTCGCTACAGGCCTGCCGCACGGAACCTACTTCGGCGTCGCGGCGCTGGTGGCCGCCGCACTTGCACCGCCCGATCGACGCGCGCGTGCAGTCGGTCTCGTGATGCTCGGGCTGACGGGTGCCACGCTGATCGGCGTGCCGATTGCGGCGTGGCTCGGGCAGGTCTTCGGCTGGCGCGCTGCCTTCGTCTTCGTCGGCGTGATCGCTTTGATCGCCATCGTGCTGCTGAACCGCGACATCCCCGACATCGCACCTAAAGCCGGTGCGAGCCCGTGGCGCGAACTCGGCGCACTCAAGCGCAAGCAAGTGTGGTTCACGCTCGGCATCGGTGCCATCGGCTTCGGCGGCATGTTCTCGGTGTTCAGCTACATCAAGCCGACGTTGATCGAAGTGGCGGGGTTGCCGCTGGCCGGCGTGCCCTTCGTGCTGGCGTTGTTCGGCCTGGGCATGGTGGCCGGCAACCTGGTGGGCGCGCGGCTTGCTGACAAGTCGTTGCTGCGCACCATCGGCGGTCTCTTGGTGTGGTCGGCGCTGGTGCTGGCGCTGTTCTCTTTTGCGGCGCACCACGTCGTCACCGCGGCCATCAACGTTTTCCTGCTGGGCACCATCGTCGCCATCGCACCGGCCTTGCAGATCCGGTTGATGGACGTGGCGGGTGACGCGCAGACGCTGGCGGCTGCGCTCAACCACTCGGCTTTCAACATGGCCAACGCCCTCGGCGCGTGGCTTGGCGGCGCGGCCATCAGCGCCGGCCTGGGCTGGACCTCGACCGGCTGGGTCGGCGTCTTGCTCGCATTCGCGGGCATGGGGGTGTTCGCGTGGTCGATCACCAGTGCGCGGGCCGATACGCGGATGGCGCTGGCCCGCCAGATGACACGCTGATTCCGCTGCTTCGATGGTGGCCCGCGGTGACTGGCCGCTTTTGGTTCCGTAGCGAAATGCGGCACAAATTCGCGGAACCTCGGCTTCGGCAGCGACTGAAGTGAAAAGTCTTGGGTACCTTCGCTGGTCACTCAAACAAAAGACTCAGGAGGAATTTCAGCCATGAATATCGACACCACGGGCATCCAGCGGAGCCATATCCGCAACTCGGTCTTCGCAGTCATCGCATTGGTCATGCTGGTCGCCTTCTGGCCACTTACGAGCGTGCCAACCGGTTACCGTGGCGTCATCACGGTCGGCGGCGCCATCAAGAGCCTGAAGGAAGAAGGGTACGTGCTGCTCTGGCCATGGGAAAAGAAGGTGGACTTCAACATTCGAGCCGAGCAGGCCGACGTCGAAAAGGCCGAAGGCAGCACGCTGGATACGCAACCGGTCAATGTCAGCCTGACCGTGCGCTATTCGATCAGCCTGGACCGCGTCACAGAGGTGTACGAAAAGTACAGCCATGACGGTAACTTGGCGAGCTATGTGCAGACTGCGACGGCCGAAGTGTTCAAGGCCGTCACCGCGCGCTACACGGCAACCGATCTGATCGCGAAGCGTTCCAGCGTCAGCAACGACATCAGCGCCCTGCTGCGCGACAAAATGAAAGTGTTCGGCGCGCAGATCATCAGCATCGACATGCGCAACTTCAGTTTCAGCCCGTCGTACATGGCGGCGATCAACGAGAAGGTCACGCAGGAACAATTGCGGCAGGCGGCGGACAACAAGCTCAAGACGGTGGAGTCCGAACAAAAGCAGAAGGTCGCGGTGGCCGAGGCCGAGGCTGACGCCGCGAGGAAAACAGCAGACGGCGAAGCCTATGCACAGCTCAAGATCGCGACGGCACAGGCGGACTCGCTGAAGATCCAGAACGCGGCACTGGCGCAAAACAAGGACGTGCTCGAACTTCGTCGAATCGAGGTCGAGTTGGAAAAGGCGCGCAAGTGGAACGGGGCGTTGCCCACGAGCATCTACGCCGGAGCGCCGATCCCGTTCTTGAATCTCGAAAAGTCTTCGAGGTAGTTCACTCACCTCGCTGCCGTCAGCGCGTTTCACCCGCCGTGTCTATCATGACCACATGAGCATCCCCACCACCCGACTCGGCCGCACCGGCCTCACCGTGTCGCGACTCGCGCTCGGCACCATGACCTTCGGCCTGCAGACCGACGAAGCGACGTCGTTTCGCATCCTCGACAAGGCGACCGAAGGTGGCATCAACTTTCTCGATACGGCCGACGTGTACCCGCTCGGCGGCACGGTCGAGACGGCAGGCCGCACCGAAGAGATCATCGGCCGCTGGCTGAACGCCAAGGGCAAAAGCCGGCGCAGCGAGTTCATCCTTGCGACCAAGGCGGCGAACAAGGTCGGACCCAATCCGTGGGACCAGGGCAACTCGCGCAAGCACCTGCTGGACGCGATCGACCTGTCGCTCAAGCGCCTGCAGACCGACCACGTCGACCTGTACCAGCTCCATCACAACGACCCGCACACGCCGCTCGACGAAAGCCTCGAAGCGCTCGACACCATCGTGCGGTCCGGCCGTGCGCGCTACATCGGCGTGTCGAACTTCCTTGCTTATCGGCTGGCGCGTGCCATCGGCCGGACCGAGCTGCACAAGCTCACCAAGCTGGTGTCGGTGCAGCCGCGCTACAGCCTGCTGTTTCGCGAGATCGAGCGCGAGTTGCTGCCGCTGGCGGACGAAGACGGCATCGGCGTCATTCCGTACAACCCACTGGCTGGCGGCATGCTGACGGGCAAGTACAAACCGGACTCGAAGCCCGAAGACCAAACGCGCTTCACGCTCGGCACGGCTGGCGCGATGTACCAGGACCGCTACTGGAACGACCGCAGCTTTGCGACGATCGCGCAGTTGCATGCGCTGGCCGACGAAGCCGGCGTGCCGTTGGCGACACTGGCGGTGGCATGGGTGATGGCCAATCCGCTCATCACCGCGCCGTTGCTCGGCGCCAGTCGGCCCGAGCAGCTCGACGCCACGCTGGCTGCGGCCGAGTACAAGCTCGACCCCGCACTCAAACTGAAACTGGACGAGCTGACAGCCGACTACCGCAAGGGCGATGCGCCAAGGTGACTGCGCTCCAGTGACAGGCTCCCGTTGACACGCCGGCGCGAGGCCGCAAAGAATAGTGAAGTTCTCCTTGGCGGGAGCCAGCATGCCTGTCGGTCGTGATCTCATCGTCATCGGCGGTTCAGTGGGCGGCTTGAGCGCACTGTGCCGCTTCGTGGTGCCATTGGCCGCCAACTTTCCTGCGGCCATCGTCGTGGCGATCTTCAACGGTCCGGGCGGCGGCGCTTCATCTGGCGCCGACAGCATGCAGCTTCCTGCAATCGTCGCCCAGCACACCCGCCTTTCGGTGCGCGACGCGGCCGATGGCGAGGAGTTTCATCCCGGCAATATCTATCTGGCGCCGCAGGGAAATCATCTGGTCGTTCTGCCCACCGGCCGCTTCGGCTTCGACGACGCGGCCGCCGTCGATTACCCGGCGCCCTCGGCCGACCCGCTGTTTCGCTCGGCGGCCGCGGCGTACGGGCGACGTGTGATCGGCATCGTGCTGAGCGGCACCGGAGACGATGGCTCGGATGGCCTGAAGGCGATTCATCGGGAAGGCGGCATCTGCATCGTCCAAAGCCCGTCGGATGCCACCGCGCGCGGCATGCCGACAAATGCCTTGTTGTCCAACCACACTGACTTTTGCGTGCTGCTTGACGAGATGCCCAAACTGCTGATGTCACTGGTGAGCCCGACGGGCCGCGCCGGCTGAAACTGTCAGAGCGGTCGGTTAACCGACAACTTCTGGCCGACGGTTGGACTTAACGAAACCGGCACGCAGGTCGAGATCGATGGCGACGTGCTGGTCCATGCGCCGCTCGAAACATCGTTGTTTCGCCGCGCCATGCCGAACCTGCTGCAGAACGCGATCGAGCATTCGCCGGCAGGCGCGTTGTTGGCCGTGACGCTGCGGGAAGCAGTAGATGGCGTCTGGATCCTGGTGTGGAATCCGGGTCAACGCATTGCCCGGAGAGGCCGTCGGTCTGCACTGCCTGTTCCGGGATCGCGCCGCGCTTTGGCGCTCACAATCACGCTTATCAACCTGTTTCGAAAAGACAAAAATGCCCGACACCCTGCTTGGCGGTTTGCGGATCCTGATAACGCAGGCGGACGACTTCATGGGGCCGACGTTGTGCGAAGTCCTGGCTGAGCACGGCGCGGACGTCATCGCGAGTCGGGAATCTTTGACCGACCCGACCGCGCCCGCCGCGGTCGTCACGGCCGCCGGACGCGTCGATGTGTTGATCGCGAATCTGGCCGTTCCGGCACCGTCCACCGAAGCGGTTTCCATCACCGACGACGAATGGCGCTCCACCTTTGCAGCGCTGGTCGATCCGCTGCCGCGGCTGGTGCGGGCCGTGCTGCCTTCGATGATCGAGCGCAAGTCGGGACGCATTCTCGTCATGGGCAGCGCGACGGCCTTGCGCGGAATGCGCCGCACGGCAACGTACGGCGCGGCCCGCGCGGCCCAGATCGGGTACGTCCTGAGTGCGGCCCTCGAGGCTGCTCAGCACAACGTGCAGATCAACGCGATTGCCCAGAATTTCGTGGAGAACCCGACGTACTACCCGGTCGATGTCCAGGCCAGGCCACGCTTTCAGGAGTTCATGAAGCGGGAGGTGCCGCTGGGCAGACTCGTCAGCGCGAGGGAGGACGCCGAGTTCGCCGCTTACCTGTGCAGCAAAGCGGCAGCGTGCTTCGTGGGACAGGTCTTTCCCGTTGCCGGAGGTTGGGCGATTCGCTGAAGCGCTGTCCCGATGCCATCTGGTCGCCCAGCTCGGGACCGAAGCCGAGGCCGCGGTGGCTGCCGCAGCAGCAAGCAATTTCCTTCGCGCTGAACGTTCTTCGCTTCTGCCGCAAAATCTTGGTGACATGCAGCGCTTTGTCCTCCTCCTCGATCACATCAGCGCGCGTGCGCGGGAGTTGCCATGGCGCAACTGATGACGCTCATGATCGAGAACGCGCTCGCCCTGATCTTCGGGGTCAGCCTGGCCGCACGTCTCGGCTTGCCGGTGCCGGCCGCGCCGGTGCTGGTGGTGGCCGGCGCACTGGTGTCCATCGGCCAGGTGTCGCTGCCCGGCGCGTTGCTGGTCGCCGTGCTCGGCAACCTGATCGGCGACGGGGCCTGGTTCTATGCGGGCCGTCGCTACGGTCATCGTTTCATGCGGCTGCTGTGCCGCATCTCGTTGTCGCCGGATTCATGCGTACGCCGCAGCGAATCGCTCATCACGCGCTGGGGCGGCTTGTCGCTGCTCGCGGCCAAGTTCGTGCCCGGCGTGTCGGTCGTGGCACCGCCGATGGCGGGTGCGCTCGGCATGTCGTCCTTGCGCTTCGTGCTGTTCGAAGTCGGTGCGGCATTGGTTTGGGCTGGCGTGTTTCTTGGTTTGGGCTACGCCTTTCGCGACAGTGTGCAAAGCGTGTTGAATGGCCTGGCCGATGCCGGCGGCGTGGCGACTCTCTTGGTGGTGGGCGCGGTGCTCGCGACACTGGCGGTTCGATACGGGCGACGGCGCCGTTTCATTCAACTGACCCGCATGCCGCGCATCTCGGTGAACGAGTTGTATGACTTGATGGGCACCGAAACGCCACCGCTGGTCATCGACGTGCGCGGCAACGCGAGCATTCAGATCGACCCGCGCCGCATTCCCGGCGCACTGCCCTTGAGCCTCAAGGACATCCAGCATCGCCGCACCGCGAATGCCTTCGACGGTGCGCGCGATGTAGTTCTCTATTGCGATTGCCCGAATGACGTGTCGGCTGCCCTGGCGGCGGGCGCGCTGGCCGCGCAAGGCGTGCCGCGCGCCCGGCCACTGGCGGGAGGACTCGATGCGTGGGTGGCGGGGGGCCGGCCGACGTCGTTGCACGCGACAGCGACGGTGGAGCGCAGGGCCGGTGCGCCGGACGCCACCGCAGGCGCCATTGCAGACGCTATCGCAGACGCCACGGCCTTGCCCGGCGTCAATCCCTGAAGCGCTCCAAGAAGCTCGCAAGTGCCCTTACCCGCGGCCCCGCTCGCCAAACCGTCGCAACCGTCGTTCGCCAGCTCTGCCGCACCCCAAGGACTCACCACCGGCCTGACCTTCGTCTTTGCCGTCGCCTGCGGTTTGTCCGTGGCCAACATCTACTACGCCCAGCCGCTGCTCGGTCCGATCTCCGCCAGCCTCGGCCTGCACGCGGGCCTGGCCGGGCTGATCATGACGTTGCTCCAGCTCGGCTACGGGAGCGGCCTGTTGTTGCTGGTGCCGTTGGCCGACGTCGTCGAAAACCGGCGCCTCATCGTCGGCATGCTGTCGGTGGCGGTGCTCGGCTTGCTCGGCATCGCGCTGTCCAATTCGGCTGTTACTTTTCTGGCGGCGTCGTTCGTGGTCGGCCTGTGCGCCGTGGCGGCGCAGGTGCTCGTTCCGTTTGCTTCGCACCTGGCGCCCGAGGCCACGCGTGGCAAGGTGGTCGGCAACATCATGGCGGGGCTGCTGGCCGGCATCATGCTGGCGCGGCCGTTTTCCAGCCTCGTTGCAGCGGGCTTCGGATGGCGCGCCGTGTTCTGGATTTCGGCCGTCGTCATGGCCGCGCTCATCGTCGTGTTGCGGCGCGCGCTGCCTGAGCGGCATCCGCACGGCTCCGTCGGCTACACGCGCACGATGGCATCGTTGCCGGGCATCGTGCGGCGCACGCCGCTGCTGCGCCGGCGTGCGTTCTATCAAGGGATGATGTTCGCGGCGTTCCAGACCTTCTGGACTGCCGTGCCGCTGGCCCTGGTGCACGAGTTCGGCATGGGGCAGGGCGGCATCGCCGCCTTCGCACTGGCCGGTGCCGCAGGTGCATTGGCCGCCCCATGGTCGGGCCGTCTGGCCGACCGCGGCTTGACGCGTCCGGCCACTGGCTGGGCCATCGCGGTGGGGCTGCTGTCGTTCGCAGTGGGCGCCGTGTCGGTGCACTACCACTCGCTCGCCGGCCTGGTGGCGGCCGGCGTGTTGCTCGACGTTGCCGTACAGCTGTGCCAGGTGTTGAGCATCCGCAGCATCTTCATGCTGGCGCCCGAATTGCGCGGCCGCCTGAACGGCCTCTTCATGACGTTCGTTTTCCTGTGTGCGGCCGTGGCGTCGGGCCTCGCAGCAGCGGTCTATGCCTTTCACGGCTGGACGGCGCTGTGCCTTCTGGGTGGCGGCTTCATCTTTGCGGCGGCGCTGTTGTACGCGACCGAATTTCGCAGTCGTCGGATGCTGGCGGCGGCTTGATCTGAGCGTCATACTGACGCCGTCCTGATGCGTGGCTGGAAGCCCGATCTTTGCCTGGTGAACCCGGACGACACCGCCGGCCCAGCGCTCGAGCGTCAACTCGCGGCCGCCAGCTACGACTGCGTAGTGATCGGCGGTGGCCTTCGCATTCCGCCTGAGAGCTTGCTGCTGTTCGAAGTGCTCGTCAACGCCGTCCACAGGGCGGCGCCGGGCGTGCCCATCGCGTTCAACACGCAGCCTCGGGATACTTGGCGATGCAGCGGCGCGCTGGTTGAAAGGCTGAGCCAGCGTTCCTCCGAGACGCATGACTGCAACCGCGACGCAGATCGGCACCGCGCATCGACGCCATGATGCGCAACATGCCGCTGATCGTCGAGGCCTTGGCAGCCAGCAGACCGGCGCGGCGTAATCTGTCGCCATGGATTCCCTGATCGCCGCCTCTGCGCGCTCACTCGCTGCCGGCGATGCGCTCGGCGCGCTCAAGCGGGTGGCCCTGCGCGACGACCCGCCTGCGCTGGCATTGCGCGGCATCGCGATGGCACAACTCGGCGAGCACCCCCGCGCCCGCGAACTGTTGCGACGCGCGGCGCGTGGCTTCGGCGCGCATGAAGAAGCGGCACGCGCTCGTTGCATCGTCGCCGAGGCGGAGGTGGCGCTGGCGATGCGCGACCTTGGCAGCTCTTTCCCGTCTCTGCGCTCGCTGGCCGCGGCGGCGACAACCCTGGAGGCGAGAGCCGATCGCGCCGATACGACCGATCTTGGCAACGCCCTGCAGGCACGCCTGATCGTGGCGCGCAGATTGCTGTTGCTCGGTCGTCTCGACGAGGCTGCGGATGCATTGTCACAGCTCGACGTGCGCGCTTTGCCGTCGCCTTTTGCGGCTGTCGCAGCGGTGGCAGAACTGACGGCGGCCGAGCTGGCGCTGCGTTCGCTGCGGGTGGCGCAGGCGCATGCGGCGCTCGGGCGCGCGCAAGAGGCGGCCGAGCGTGCCCGCGTGCCTGCGCTGATGGCCGAGGTCGCGGAGGCGCAAGCTGCGTTCGACCGTCCGGCCGCGCGGCGCGTTGTCGCCGGCATCGAACTGACACTGCGGCTCGACGAGGTCGCAGCGCTGTTCACCTCGAACGCCCTGGTGGTCGACGCCTGCCGTCGCGGACTGCAGGCGGGCGATGCGTGGCTGCCGCTGGCCAGCCGGCCGGTGCTGTTCGTGCTGCTGCGTGCGCTGGCTGAAGCATGGCCCGGAGAGGTGAACCGCGAAGCTCTGATCGCCGGCGCGTTTCGCATTCGGCGCCCCGACGAGACGCACCGCGCGCGGTTGCGGGTCGAGATCGGCCGTCTGCGTGCGCTGGTGAGCGCATCGGCGCAGATCGAGGCCACGGCGCGCGGCTTCGCGCTTCGACCACACGGAGCGCGCGACGTTGCCGTGCTGGCACCGCCCATCGATGGCGACCAGGCGTCGCTGGTGGCGTTGCTGTCCGATGGCGCGGCATGGTCGACGTCGGCACTTGCGCTGGCTTTGGGTGCCAGCCAACGCACCGTGCAGCGTGCGCTGGCCGAGCTCGAAGCCGAGGGCAGGGTGCGCGCCATCGGGCAGGCGCGGGCGCGCCGCTGGCTTGCGCCGCCGCTGACCGGATTCACGACGATCTTGTTACTCCCCGCTGCGCTGCGGATTCAATAGAGTTGTCTTCACGGCGCCGATTTCAGCGCGCTGAAAAGGAGTCGGACATGAATAGCAATGTGAGCAAAGAGAGACCGGCGGCCAAGGTTCGCCCGGCAGAAATCGTCCGTGAGTACGGGCCGTTCGCCGGGTCCGACAAGGTGCACGGCGTGACCCACGACGGCCACAACGTGTGGGCCGCCACCGGCGCCGTGCTGGTCGCCTTCGACCCATCGAACGGTGCCACCGCATGCACGCTCGACCGCCCCTGCGATGCCGGCACCGCGTTCGACGGCACGCATCTCTATCAAATCGCCGAGACGCGCATCGACAAGATCGACCCGAAGACGGGCGCGGTCGTGGCGTCGATCCCGGCGCCCGGCAGCGGCAGTGATTCAGGGCTCACCTGGGCCGAAGGCAGCCTGTGGGTCGGCCAGTACCGCGACCGCAAGATCCATCAGATCAATCCGGAAACGGGCGCGGTGATCCGATCGATCGAATCGAACCGCTTCGTCACCGGCGTGACTTGGGTGGATGGCGAACTCTGGCACGGTACCTGGGAAGCCGAGGAGAGCGAATTGCGCCGCATCGACCCGCAGAGCGGCACCGTGCTCGACCGTCTCGCGATGCCGAGCGGCACCGGTGTCAGCGGACTCGAGTCCGATGGCGCCGACCTCTTCTATTGCGGCGGCGGCGACAGCGGAAAGGTCCGCGCCGTGCGCCGCCCCAAAAGCTCGAGCTGACGCCGAGTACGGCGCCGTCGACGTCGCGCCGTCAATTCACTTCGCGAGTCCGGCCTTCCCAATAGGGCTTCCGTAGCTCTGTCTTCAAAATCTTCCCAGCGCCCGTCATCGGCAGCGCATCGCGAAACTCCGTGCTGCGCGGGCACTTGTAGCCGGCGATCAGTTGGCGGCAATGGTCCGCCAGTTGCTTTGTCGTCGCGCTGGCGCCCGGTTTGCACACCACCACCGCGTGCACCGACTCGCCCCACTCGTCGCTGGGAATGCCGATCACGGCGCATGCGGCCACAGCAGGGTGCTGGCTCAGGGCGTTCTCGACCTCGGCCGAGTACACGTTCTCGCCGCCGCTCACGATCATGTCCTTCATGCGGTCGACGATGTAGAGATAGCCGTCGTCGTCCATGCGGCCACCGTCGCCGGTATGCATCCAGCCATCGCGCAACGCGGCGGCGGTTTGCTCCGGTTTGTTCCAGTAGCCGAGCATCACGTTGGCACCACGCACCGCCACCTCGCCGACAGTGCCGCGCGGCACCTCGACGCCCAGCGGGTCGACGACGCGCACCTCGGTCGTGAGTGACGCGCGGCCGGCCGATCGCAGCAGGCCGGTCTTTGCCGCTTCGCTCTTGTGATCCGCAAAGCTGAGATACGTCGCGCAGGGTGACAGCTCGGTCATGCCATAGGCCTGGACGAAGTCGGCGCCGGGAAAGCGCTTCATTGCCCGCTGCAGCACGCCTTCGCTGATGACCGACCCGCCATAGCTCATCACCTGCACACTGCTCAGGTCGTACTGCGCCGCGTCCGGATGGTCGGTGGCCAGCTGGATCATGGTGGGCACGAGCATCAGGTGCGTCACGCGCTGCGCCTGGATGACCTGCAGCGTGCCCAGCGGCGTGAACATCGGGGCGATGATGAAGGTGCCGCCGGCGGCCGCATGGGCGAGCATCAGCGCCGCACAGGCGATGTGGAACATCGGCGCGATCAGCAAAGCGCGGCCGCTCGCTTCGGTGAGACCTTCGCCGAGTGCCGACAACGCGTTGGCACACAGGCTGTCGTGCGTGAGCATCACGCCTTTGGGAAATCCGGTGGTGCCCCCGGTGTACATCACGCCGGCGAGATCCTGGCCACTGCGAGCGGCGTCGGCCACAGGGGCGGCGGCCGCCACGATGGCTTCGTAGTCGAGCATGCCTTCGGGCGTCTCGCCATCGCCGACGTAGACCAGCGTCTGCAGCACCTTGCTTCTGCTGCGCAGATCGAGCCCCACCGCTTTGAACTGCTCATCGACCAGCAGGATGCGGGTTTCGCAATCGTCCAGCGAATAGGCGATCTCGGCTGCGCTCCATCGGATGTTGACCGGATTGACCGCACCGCCACCCCACCAGGTGCCGAAGTAGAACTCCAGATAACGGTCGGAGTTGAGACTCAGCATGCCGATTCGATCGCCGCGCGCCATGCCCAGTGCCTGCAGTGCACCCGCCAGTTTGGCGACGCGATCGGCGTACTGCGCGTAACTGTGTTGGCGTGGTCCGCAGATCGTTGCTGTCCGCCGGGGATGCTGCTGCACAGCGCGGTGCAGTCCTTGAGTGAGATACAGCGGCATGGGCTTCTCCTCGACAGTTTTTTGGTTTACCGGCGCGACGATATCGGCAAACGGCAGCGGCAATGCCTAGGCAGAACCCGTGCTGCAAGATGCCGCCCATGATCGAACTTCCCCACAGCCCCGCCGCCGACCGCAACAAGCAACCCATCCTCGATGCGCTGAGTCGGCTCCTGGGAGCGGGCGGCAATGCATTGGAGATTGCTTCCGGAACGGGCCAGCATGTCGCCGCATTCGCGTCGGCTCTGCGCCAATGGGTCTGGCAGCCCACTGACGTCGACGCCAACATGTTGCCCGCGCTGGCGAGCCGCATCGAGGACGCGGGGCTGCCCAATCTGCGACCGCCGCTTCTGCTCGACGTGACGGCGCCTCAGTGGCCGTCGCACGGCGCGGCCTTGACCAAAAGCTTCGACGCGATCTATTGCGCCAACATGTTGCACATCGCGCCGCCCGCCGCATGCGCCGGCCTCATGCGAGGGGCAGCGCGGCATCTGCTTTCCGGCGGAATGCTCATCACGTACGGTCCGTACTTCGACGAAAGCCCGCCGGCGCCGAGTAACCGAGCGTTCGATGAAAGCTTGCGTGCCCGCAATCCGCTCTGGGGAATCCGACGCTTGAAGGATGTCGCGGCAGAGGCCCAGCGCCACGGCCTCGTGTTGCGTGAGCGGCACGAGATGCCCGCGAACAATCTGCTGCTGGTCTTCGTGCTCGCGTGAGACCGAGGAGGTGCTTCAGAATGCGTACATGGACCAGCGATCGAACGATGTTGCAACCCTGACCGACTCGGCACTGGCAGAGGCCGCGTTCATGGAGCGACGCAAGGCCGCGCAAGGGAATTTCTACGCGCTGGAGCGCGCGCAGGAGTTGGAGAGCGAACTGCGCCGTCGCGCGGGCATCGTCAGCACTCTGGGCGCGCCGCTCGCGTTCGCGCGACCACGGCGGGCTCCGTGGTGGCGCTTCTGGTAACGCGATTGCGCGGCTGAGCTCAGACGATGTCGAAGCGATCCAGGTTCATCACCTTGGTCCATGCCGCCACGAAATCAGCGACGAACTTCTGCTTCCCGTCCGAGCTTCCGTAGACTTCGGCGACAGCGCGCAGCTGCGCGTTCGAGCCGAACACCAGATCCGCGCGCGTTCCAGTCCACTTGACTTCGCTCGTCTTGCGGTCGCGCCCTTCGAACTGCTCACCAGCACCGGCGACAGACTTCCACTCCGTACCCATGTCGAGCAGGTTGACAAAGAAGTCATTGCTCAACGTGCCCGGCTTGCTGGTGAGAACACCATGCTTTGAGTTTCCGGTATTGGCGCCGAGCACCCGCAGGCCACCGACGAGCACCGTCATTTCGGGCGCCGTAAGCATCAGCAACTGCGACCGGTCGATCAACATGGCTTCAGCGCTTACGCCCCAGCCTGCCTTCATGAAATTGCGGAAGCCATCGGCTACCGGTTCCAACTGAGCGAACGAATCCACATCGGTTTGCTCTTGCGTGGTGTCCATGCGCCCCGGCGTGAAGGGCACGACGACGCCGCCGCCTGCCGCTTGTTCCACGCCGACACCGCCGGCCAGCACGATCAGGTCGGCCACAGAGACCTTCTTGCCGCCGTTTTGGGCGCCGTTGAATTCGCTCTGGATGCCTTCGAGTGTTTTCAGAACCTTCGACAGCTGGTCTGGCTGGTTGACAGCCCAATCCTTCTGCGGGGCCAGTCGAATCCGTGCACCGTTCGCACCGCCGCGTTTGTCGGAGCCGCGGAAAGTCGAAGCCGACGCCCAGGCGGTAGAGACCAGCTGCGCGTTGGTCAAGCCCGATGCCGCGATCTTCTTCTTCAGGGTTTCGATGTCTTGTGCATCGACTACGGCGTGGTCGAGCGCAGGAATCGGGTCCTGCCAGATCAAGACTTCAGCCGGCACGTCGGAACCGAGGTAGCGAACGCGTGGTCCCATGTCGCGGTGCGTCAGCTTGAACCAGGCGCGGGCGAAGGCGTCGGCAAACTGGTCGGGGTTCGCGAGGAAACGACGCGAAATCTTTTCGTAGGCTGGGTCCGCGCGCATCGCGATGTCTGTGGTCAACATCATCGGAGACAGGCGCTTCGCAGGGTCGAATGCATGCGGGATCGTGCCGGCGCCGGCGCCGTTCTTAGGCGTCCACTGGTGCGCACCTGCTGGGCTCTTCGTCAGTTCCCATTCATATGCGAACAAGTTTTCGAAGTAGCTGTTGCTCCACTTCGTCGGTGTGGTCGACCAGGTGACTTCAAGGCCGCTGCTGATCGCATCGATGCCCTTGCCGGTGCGAAAGCTGCTCTTCCAGCCGAGTCCTTGTTCGTCGACGTGGGAGCCCTCGGGCTCGAATCCGACGTGCTCCGTGGGGCCTGCACCATGGGTCTTGCCGAAAGTGTGGCCGCCGGCGTTCAATGCCACGGTTTCCTCGTCGTTCATTGCCATGCGGCTGAACGTTTCGCGGATGTCATGGGCAGAGGCGGCCGGGTCGGGATTGCCGTCCGGGCCTTCGGGGTTGACGTAGATCAAGCCCATCTGCACCGCGCCGAGCGGCTGCTCGAGCACACGCGAGTGCGGTACTTCGCTGTTGTCGTCTGCGGGCAGGACACCGTGCGTCTTTTCGACGCCCGGCGAGCCCTGTGCATAGCGGATGTCGCCACCCAGCCACTTGGTTTCACGGCCCCAATACACGTCCTGATCGGGTTCCCACACGTCCACGCGGCCACCGGCGAAACCGAAGGTCTTGAACCCCATGCTCTCCAGCGCGACGTTGCCCGTGAGGATCATCAGATCGGCCCAGGAGATCTGGTTGCCGTATTTCTGCTTTATAGGCCAGAGCAGGCGACGCGCCTTGTCCAGATTGGCGTTGTCCGGCCAGCTGTTGATGGGCGAGAAACGTTGCTGACCGCGGGCTGCACCGCCACGACCATCGCCGATGCGGTAAGTGCCGGCGCTGTGCCATGCCATGCGGATGAAGAGGCCGCCGTAATGACCAAAATCGGCTGGCCACCAGTCCTGCGAATCGGTCATCAGAGCAGTGAGATCCGACTTCAGTGCGGTCAGGTCCAGCTTCTTGAATTCTTCGGCGTAGTTGAAGTCGGGTCCCAGCGGGTCTGACTTTGACGAGTGCTGATGCAGCAGATCCACGCGCAATTGATTCGGCCACCATTCACGGGTCGTCGTGCCGGCGCCGGTGGCCTGGTTGAAGGGACACTTCGCTTCGCTCTTTTCACTCATGGGGATGCTCCTGTGGTTTTCAGTACGGGTGGGGAGCAAATTCTGTCGCAGAAACTGGGCAGAAGCGAATAGGACTACCTAATGCCAGTGATAGCGGGCGGGTCCTGCGCCACGATGCGTCGCCGATGCGCAAAGCGAACTACCGTGACGCCGGCCCGTGCGTGCCGCAGCGAAGGCATGACCAACACGCAATCGTCATACGGCGTCAAGATTGGCTCGCCACCGTTGATGCCGATCACGGTGCCCGCTGCGGGGATCACCTCCAGCCCCTTCAAAGGCCTGACGAACTCGACCCCCCCGGCGCGTGCGACGACGCCACCGGTAACCTCCAAAATCCACGGCTTGGCCACGTCGGGCAGCCGCCATGTCGGCAGCATATTTTGAGCATCGGCTTCGTCGACGATGCCCGATGCCAGCAGAAAGCGCAGGCACTGATCCTGCGCCAGGTCGCGGCTTCGCAGGTCACCATGAAAACCGCATTCCACCAACAGCGAGCGGGCACCGGCGGCCACGCCGTCAGCACTGCCGAAGCGGCCATAGTCGCGCATGCGAACACCGTCTTTGTGCCCTGCGTCGACCACGATGTGCTCGGCGGCTTTCATCTGCACCGCAAGTTCGATGTTCGCGGGCTGAAGGCCGCTCAGCGTCAATGGCGGTCCAGGTTCATGCATCGAATGGAGGTCGAGCAACCAGTCGGCTTCGCGCACGAAAGGCTCGAGCGCTGCGGCCCGACGTCGCTCAATGGTCACAGGCTCCGCCAGGCGCTCGAGCGACCATTGGCGGTTCAGGTCTTCGTCCACGAAGCGCGATGCGTCGTGGTTTGCTGCGTCGAAGCGATCGAAGGCTGCGAGGTTGCACAACGCCAGTGTCAGCTGGCCGCGGCGCGGACGCACGCCGGCTTCAAGCAGCCCTTTCAGCGCCCAGGCGCCGCAAAGTTCGTTGCCATGCACCAGCGCCGAGATCATCACGTGCCGCCCCGGCGCACCACTGTCGAAGCGAAAGACGCCTTCGACGCCAGTGTTGCCGACGCGCCAAGGCGTGATGTCCGGAGCCGTTAGCGCGAAAGCGGTGATGTCTTGCATGCTGACTTGTCCTAGATATTGCGAACGGCACGATCTTGCAGCAAGTGGCCGACGCTCGGCCTCGGAGGCTTATGTCGCCATGTTTCTTTGAGCGCCCGACTGTGCCTTGCGAGCTTGGTAAACGGCCATCCCGATTCCGGCAACGCTCCCGGTGAGCGCCTGGACCGACAGCCCTTTGGTCGGTAAGAAAAGGTCGAGTGCGATCAAGCCGCTGCCCAGAACGCACGCCACCGCGACACGCCAGCGCGGTGCCGCAGCCCAGCCACCCAGCACGAAGCCGAGGTGGCTCAGGAGTGAGCCCAATGGCTGGAGCAAGTACACGAACGCCATATCCTCATCCCCGATGTGGAAGACGCCGATGAAGGCCCGCAAAAGCCAGGTTAGAGCGAGCAAGCCAAGCAACGCGAACGGAAGCACCGCGGCCCATCGCCCGATATCCGGCCAGGTTCGCATTCCCTTGAAGCCGCCGCTGTCGTCGATGCTGAGAAAGCTTGGCTTCTTTGTTGGCTTCGGGCTGGGCGACTCCGCGTTGCCCAGTTTCTTTTTGACTCGGACGAACAAGGCGACAACGACGGCGATCATCGCCAGGGAGACGAGAAGGGAGAGCGTATTTGGCATGTTGGTCAATGCCCGCATTGGTTGGACGCTTCAACCGTCTTGTTGCGCGCGTTGGACCATGCAGTGGCGGCTGGGGCGATTGCCTGACCGTCGCCGGCCTCGACGAGTCCCGCTAACGTGCGGGTCGCACCCATGAGCGAATCGACCGACGACTTGTACATCTCGCACACCGGGTCCCACGCAGGCTTGGCCTTGGCGTCGCGCTTCATCGTGCCGAGTTCTGCGTTGGCGAGGCTCAGTGCCTGCAGCGGCGCTGCGATGGCTGCGACTTGCGTCTTGTCGGACAGACCGGCTTTCACCGCGGTCGTGAGCTTGCGCACTTCGAGCGACACCTTGAGCTTGTGGAAGCGCACCGTGCCGGGCGTGAGCGAGGCCAACTCGGCCTCGTCGCGTTTGAGCGTTTGCTTTGAGAGGGCGATGCCGAACACGCTGGTCGCCTTGCCGGCAGCGATGAGCGCTGCCACGAACGGACCGTCCATCGCCCGCGCTTTGACACCCTTGTCGCTCAGGTATTCCTTGGTCTTCTCGTAGGTGTCGGCTTCTTTCAGCAGCGGGTTCAGTCTTTCGAGCGCGGCCTTGAGCGCCGTGGCTGGTTCGTCGAGTTCCGGCAGTGACTCGCTGATCGCCGTCGCCCGGTCGAAGGCCTGCAATGGCGCGTCGACATCGTTGCCAATTACCCGGTAACTGTCGAGCGGCGGATTTCCCTTGGCATTCATCTTCGGGTTGGACTGGCGATAGTCTTTGAGGATGTTGCCGAAGTCGTGCCATTGAAGCAGCTTGTTGTAGGCGACCACATAGGCGTTGAGTTTCTCGGCCTCTTGCTTTTCCGGCACCACGAGGCCGGCGAGTTTGGGTACAACGTCGGGCTTGCAGGCAGCGAGTGAAAGGGTGAGGGCAAGAGTCGCCGCGCCACAGGCGAGGCAGACACAAAGGCGCGCGGCGGAGGCGCGCGGTGATACCGACATGACCGTCATGAAATTCCTCCTGAATCTTTTTGTATGAGCCGGGGACTCTACACAGCGCACACCTGCTTTTGCCCATAGTCACGTGCCTTTGTCGACGGTTTCACAGAGAGCCTGTGCATCTGGTGTGCCTTTTGACTTTTGCTGCGCTCACTACACTGAACCCCATGCGCCAAGCCACCCACTTGCATCGCGATCCAACTCGCCTCACTTCCTATTTCCAGGGCGGCTCTGTGATGCGCAGCCGAAGCGTGAGCGACATCGTGTTGTCGGCCGTCCTCGATGTGCCTGCGCCTTCAGGGAGGTTGATGGCCGACTGGGAAAGAGAGGTCTCTGCGCGCCTGGGCCTCGAACCCGGTGATGTCGAGCCTTTGCCCTTGACGCGCGCACGTGCGCGCTGGCCGGACTACAAGTACTGCGTTCAGGCGGCATCGGACTGGACGCGTGCGATCGGACTCGAAGAGGTCATCGCCACCAGTGACATCGCGCTGATGGCGTGCCGCGGCGCGAGGTACCACCATGACGGCGCGCAATACGGTGGTGCCGCTTTCTGCAATCTCTTCCTGAGCGAGGACAAGGGGCTCGACGTGCACTTCCCGGTGAGCGGACATCGCATTCCGCTGGTCAGGGGCACGGTGCTGGTATTCGATACGGGCCAGCCGCACGCGGTGATCAGGCGCGACCGCGGCGGCTTCAATGCAGCCGATTTCGCATCCGATCTGGATTGCACTCAAGTCTTCCTGACATGGGAACTTCCGATCGAAAACATCGATGTCGCGCGCGCACTGGGAGTCGACTTCGACATCGAGCCTTCGATCGCGTCACGACTGGAGGAAGAGCAAGTCTGGTGGAACGACGCGCCAATGAGCGTATGCCCGGAATCCGGGACTTGTCAGTTGCCGATGGGCGTTGGCGGTGCGCATGGCAAGTGAAAGACATTGAACTGTTCCCACCGGCCGGCACCTGCACGACAAAAGCGGATGTGGCCACGGCGCAATATCGCAGCTATCTACATCGCCCAGATCCGGGGCGCCGCCGCGCGCAGTGCCCACACTTCCGCGCGCCACGCCAGCCACACCTGACGCAGCAACTGCATAGCCGGCTCCACAACCGGCGCCAGCACGCGCAGCACGATCACCTGCGGCTGCGGACTGGTCGTGCCGACCGATTCGCAGAGGCTGTGCGCATCGCTCAACGCGCGCGCAATGTCGAGCAAGGTATCGCGCCGTGCCTTCGGCATGGGGGACCCACTGATGAAAAAGAGCGACGCCATGCAGCGGTTGCCAGCCAATCCGATGGGGCTCTGGAGCAACCGCCGGTCGGCCGCGTCGATGCGCCCGCGCTCCAGCCATTTGCCGGGCACTTCGATGTGCTGCAGCAGCGTGCCGCGGTCGAAGGGCCGGTTGGCGTGCGGCAGGCCGAGGGCGGTCACGTCCCAGCCGATGAGTTCGGCGCCGGGTGCGGCATCGATGGTGATGTGGTTCTCGGCGCGGCAGCCGCTGTAGCAGATCGCCTCCAGCGGCAGCCATTCGAGGCGTGCCTCCGGTGCCAGCGTGAGGTGCGTTCGTTGCAAAGCCAACTCACCGTCGGAGCGATAGAAGCGCGATGCGCCGGGCGTCGTGATCAGGCCGTGACTGCCGCCTGCGACCTTGACGTCGATGTCGAGCGTGTCGCCGCCGACCAGTCCGCCGGGTGGGTGGACCAGCACGTTATGGCACACCGCATCGCCTTCGGGATACAGGCTCTGCAGGATGCGCAGTGGACCGTCGTGCCTGAAACGGGCGACGCTGCGGTTTTGTTCGTTCTGGTAGTCGAGATGAAGTCGGGCGTGCCAGGGCATGAGGTGAGTCTACGGGGCCGGCTTGCGGCTACGCCCCGTCCGCGCCCTCGTGCGCCGCAGCGGCATCGTGGATCAACGCGGGCCCGATGCATTCGATGGCATGCGGCGACGCGCTGAACACCGCGCGGCACGACATCGCGTTCATGCGCCGCTGGGCGCTGTCGCCGTGATACTTCTGCATGCGTGTCGCGTCGAGCCCGTACACCACGCGGCCGATGCCCGCCCAGAAGATGGCGCCCGCGCACATCACGCAGGGCTCGCCCGATGCGTAGAGGGTCGCGGCTGCCAGGTCGTCCCGCGTCACGCCGCGATCGGCCAGGGCGCGGATGGCGTTGAGTTCCGCGTGGCCTGTGAGGTCGCCGGTTTCAGCAATGTTGTTGAAGGCCTCGGCCAGCACCTCGTTGCCCGCCGAAACGATGACCGAACCATACGGCTGGTTGCCGCGGCGCCGGGCCGCATGCGACCATACGATCGCCTTGCGCAGATAGCGGCCATCGCGCTCGTCGAGCTCGTTTTCTTCAGGAAAAGCGGCGTTGGAATTCATGGTGTGTCTTTGTGCTTCCGGGCTCGGACACGCAGGACGCATGCCAATAGCCGGGCGTGCGTGTTGCATATCGGTGCACGGGAGCGCGAAGAGCGTTAGCCTTCCAAAAGAGAACGCCCATTTCAATTCAACCCAACACCGGACGTCATCGACATGGTTACACGCGGATTCACCGGGCGACGGCCCACGGCGGCCTTTGCCAACCGCTTGCCGCCGGGCCAGTTCGAGACGGATGACTTCCCGGTGTTGTCGAAGGGGCCGGCGCCTCGCATCGACATGGCTGCCTGGCGGTTCACTCTGAGCGACGGCCCGCGGCCTTTGAAGCGCTGGACCTGGGACGAGTTCATGGCGCTGCCTCGCACTGTGTGGCAAGGCGACATCCACTGCGTCACCACCTGGTCGAAATTCGACACCCGTTGGGAAGGCGTGACGATCGACGATTTGCTGACCGACGCCGGCATCGCGGCGCCCACGCCGTGGCTGCTTGCGCTGTCGCTCGACGACTACGACACCAACGTGCCGGCCGCCGATCTGCTCGGCGGGCGTGCCATGGTCGCAACGCATTTCGATGGCCAGCCGCTCGCGCCAGAGCATGGCGGCCCGGCGCGCTTGCTGGTGCCGCACCTGTACTTCTGGAAGAGCGCGAAGTGGATCAAGGGACTCAAGTTCACCGCGCGCGACGAAGCTGGATTCTGGGAACTGCGCGGCTATCACATATACGGCGATCCCTGGCGTCAGCAACGCTATTCGGACGATCCTTGATGGAAGCCAGCGAGCCGAAGGGCCCGTGGCGTGAGGCAAAAATACAGCGCATCGCGCCGCTCACGCCGCGCATCAAAAGCTTCTTTCTCGATGCGCCTTCGCTGGCGTCGCAACTGGCTTCGCACGGGGCGGGCCAACACCTCGATGTGCGACTGACTGCGCCCGGCGGCTACGCTGCACAACGCAGTTATTCGATCGCTTCGGCCCCCCGCGTGGGGCCCGTCGAACTCATCATCGAGAAGCTCGATAACGGTGAAGTCTCGCCTTTCTTCCACGATATCGCCGAGGTCGGCGACAGCATCGAAGTGCGCGGGCCGCTCGGCGGGCACTTCGTCTGGCGACCGGCCGATGGCGGGCCGCTGTTGTTGATCGCAGGCGGCTCAGGCATCGCGCCGTTGATGGCGATGGTGCGTGCGTGGGCTGCCGAGCCCACCACAACGCCGGTGCTGCTGCTCTGTTCCGCACGCACTGCGGCGGACCTTCCATTCCACGCCGAGTTGCTCGCACTCGAAGCGACGCGGCCCGGCTTCACTTTCGTCGCCGTGACCACGCGCGAGCGACCGCCGCGGCTGGTCGATCGGGGTCGACGGCTCGATGCCGGTGCAATAGCCGATGTGCTTGGCGACTGGAACAACGCACCGCGTCATGTGTTCGTCTGCGGCGCCAACCGGTTCGTCGAAGCGGTGGCCAACGGACTGGTCGATGCCGGCGTGCCGGCGACGCGAATCAAGACCGAGCGCTACGGCGGCGCTTGACGCCAATGCAGACGTGTCTCAGGTGCCGCGTTTGTCTTCATTGCGATCCCAGAAGCCGCGGTGCGTGGCGATCATTTCATCGGCCAGCACCGGCACCGGACCGATCACCTCGACCGCCTTCTGCCCGCTTGCGAACACCTCGCGGCACGGCAGGCTCAAGGTCGGGTTCTCGGGGTGGTCGCCGGTGAGCGCGAGCAGGTCGGCTTCTTCGGCGCCGTAGACGATGCGGCCGATGTTCGCCCAGTACGCGGTGCCCGCACACATCGCGCACGGCTCGAAGGTCGTGACCAGCGTGCACTGCCACAGGTAGTCAGCAGGCCAGTTCTGCGACGCGTGGCGCGCGAGCGTGGCCTCTGCATGATGGACAGTGTCGATGTTGCCCTGCTCGGCCAGTACCGTCTCGCCGTCGGGTGCGATGAGCACTGCCCCGAACGGGTGTCGGCCCATCGCCATGGCGCGTCGCGCGACTGCATCTGCCCGGCGCAACGCTTGCGCTATCTGTTCATCGGTCATTCGTTGATCACGTGTGGATCACTCATTCTGCGAGCCTCTGTGCGCCCAGCCGGTCGTGTGCTTTTCAATCACGCTGAAGAGCTCGTACATCGCCATCGCCATCGCGCCGACCACCATGAGGCCGGCAAAGGCCAGGCCCATCTGCATGGCCGAGCCGGCGGAGATCAGCAGGTAGCCTATGCCTTCGTTGGCGGCCGTCATCTCTGACACGGTGGTGCCGACGAAGGCCAGGGTGATTGCGACCTTGAGGGAAGCGAAGAAGTACGGCATGGAGCGCGGCAAGCCGATCTTGATCAGCACGTCCCAGCGCTTGGCGCCGAGCACGCGCAGCACGTCTTCCAGCTCTGGCTCCAGCGTCGCGAGGCCTGTCGCGATGTTGACCATGATCGGGAAGAAGCTGATCAAGAACGCGGTGAGGATGGCCGGCCCGGCACCGATGCCGAACCAAACGACAAGGATCGGCACGAAGGCCGCCTTGGGCAGCGCGTTGAAAGCCGTCATGAGCGGGTACATCGCCGCATACGCCAGTCGCGAGCTGCCGACCACGAAGCCGAGCAGCACGCCCACCACGATCGCCAGCCCGAAGCCCGCCATCGTGACCCAGTAAGTGCGCCACGCATGGCCAGCGATGATGAGCTTGAACTCCCAGAACTGCGTCCAGATGCGCCACGGGCTCGGAAAGATGAACTCCGACACGCCGAAGCCGTCGCAGATGATTTGCCACAGCACCAGAACCGCGACCAGAAGTAGCCACGGCGACCAGCGCTCGATCTCCTTGCTGTTCTTCATCATGGTGTCACCACCGTCGATGACTTGGCCGCGGCGCTGATGCCGGTATTGCCTGTACTTCCCCGTATAGCGCCGATGTGGCTGCGCAACTCGAGCACGATATCGGTGAACTCCTTGGTGTAGGTGAGTTCGAGTTCGCGTGGACGCGGCAATTCGATCTCGCGCTTGACGACGAAGCGGCCGGGGCTCTTGCTCATCACGTACACCGTGTCGGCCAGAAAAGCGGATTCGCGCAGGTCGTGCGTGACCAGGATCACGTTGAACTGCTGCTCGGTCCAGAGGTCGCGCAGGATGCACCAGAGCTCCTCACGCGTGAAGGCATCGAGCGCGCCGAAGGGCTCGTCGAGCAACAGCATCTTGGGTTCGTGAATGAGCGCTCGGCAGATGCTGGCGCGCTGCTGCATGCCGCCCGACAGCTGCCACGGAAACTTGTCTTCATAGCCCGCCAGCCCCACCTTCTGCAGCAGCTTGCGGGCGCGCTCGACGTACTCTTTTCGATTGCGCTTGAACGACGAGCGATAGGGCTCGACGATCTCCAGCGGCAGCAGCACGTTGTCGACCGTGGTGCGCCAGGGCAGCAGCGACGGCGCCTGAAACGCCATGCCCGAAATCTTGAGGGGCCCGGTGACCGGCGAACCGTCGATGCGGATGCGGCCCATCGACGGCATGCGCAGCCCAGTCGCGAGCTTCATGAAGGTCGATTTGCCGCAGCCCGAAGGCCCGACGATGGCGATGAACTCGCCACGCTTCACCTTGAGGTCGATGGCTTCGACCGCGAAGTGATTGGCGCGCAGCAGCTCTTCGTTGTAGGCGAGCCAGACGTCCTGGAAGTCGACGAAAGGGGCGTCCGGTCGGCCAATCGGACCCGCAGTGCCGGCCGTCACTTCTTCAGGACGTTGAGCTCGGCCGCGGTCGGCAGCAGCGTGCCGTTCCATACGGCATCGGGGCTCACGCGGGTCTTGGTATTGAAGGCGTCCGACACCTGCGATGCCATCAGTGCCATGCGGCCGGCGTTCACGTTGCCGAAGCCTTCGGCACGCGCGTCGGGCGTGTTGATGACAGTGTCGATGGCGAGTTGCAGGCGTCGCGTTTCGAGCTTGCTGTCGATGATGCCGTCCCGCGCCTTCACCGATTCGATCGCGACGGTCGGGCTCGCGATCACTTCCTTCATGCCCTTGGCAAAGGCCGCGAGAAACGCCTTCACCGCCGCCGGGTTTTCTTTCAGCAGCTTGGGGGATACGACGATGGCATTGCCATAGAGCTTCACCCCGTAGTCGGGATAGGGCAGCACCACCACGTCGGCCGCCTTGGCGCCGCGCGCTTCGAGGTTGAGCAGCGAGGTGAAGGTGAAGCCAGTGATCGCATCGATGTCGCCGCGCATGAGCATGGTCTCGCGCAGCGCCGGGTCCATGGTGGTCCATTGCACCGCGCCGATGTTGTTGGCCTTGGCGAAGATCGGAAAGGCGCGACGACCGGCGTCGAACACCGGCGCGCCGAGCTTCTTGCCCGTCAGGTCGGCGGGCTTGGTGATGCCGCTCTTCTTCAGCGCCATGACCGACGCCGGCGTGTTGTTGTAGACCATCATCACGGCGATCGGCTTGTTGGGCGCGTCGGGGTTGTTGGCATGGAATTCCATCAGCGCCGCCATGTCGGCAAAGCCCATGTCGTAAGCGCCTGAGGCCACACGCGTCACGGTGCCGCCGGAGCCATTGCCCGCATCGACCGCCACATCCAGCCCCGCCGCCTTGAAGTAGCCCTTGGCCGCCGGATGAAGAAAGAGCGCCGCCGGGCCTTCGAACCGCCAGTCGAGTTGAAACTTGATCGGCGTCATCGTCTGTGCGTCGGCGGCAAGGCCAAAGCTGAGCGCCGAGGCGGAGAGGAAGGTCTGGAGCAGTTGGCGTTTGTTCATTCTGGAATCCGATGAGTGATGCACCGGATTCAAGCAAAAACGGTGCCCGCACGCACTTGGTGCGAACCCGCTCGCGTCTTTTGCGTGGCGCGGCTACTTCTGGATATTGGCGTTTGCGACGGCGAGTGCCGTCATGTTCACCACACGCCGCACCGTGGCTGACGGCGTCAGCACATGCGCCGAGCGCGTTGCACCGAGCAGGATCGGGCCGACCGTGATGCCGTTGCCGCCGGTCATCTTCAACACGTTGAACAGGATGTTCGCGGCGTCGAGGTTCGGGCAGATCAGCAGGTTGGCCGAGCCGGTGAGGGTGCTATCGGGCATCGACTGGAAGCGCACTTCTTCAGACAGGGCGGCGTCGCCGTGCATCTCGCCGTCGCACTCGATGTCGGGTGCCATCTTGGCGAACAGGTCGCGGGCGATGCGCATCTTGCGGGCCGAGCCGCGCTCGGACGTGCCGAAGTTCGAATGCGACAAGAAGGCCACCTTGGGCGGGAGGCCGAAGCGGCGCACTTCTTCGGCGGCCATCATGGCGATCTGCGCCAGTGTCTCGGCGCTCGGGTCTTCATGCACATTGGTGTCGGCGATGAAGAGGGTGTGCTTTTCCAGGGTCAGCGCGTTCAGCGTAGCGAAGCCGGGTCCGCCGCGCTGCGTGCCGAGCAGCTGGCCGAGGATCTTCAAGTGGCTGTCGAAACGGCCGACCAGGCCGCACAACATCGCGTCGGCATCGCCCAGATGGACCATCAACGCGGCGATGGTCGTGTTGGAGCGGCGCACCATCGCCTTCGAGGCTTCCGGAGAGATGCCGCGGCGGCCCATGAGCTTGTGATACGCCTCCCAGTAGGTGCGAAAGCGCGGGTCGTTCTCGGGGTCGACGATGTCGACGTCCTTCTCCAGGTTCAGATGCAGCCCGGCCTTCTTGACACGCGCTTCGATGACCGCCGGCCGGCCGATCAGCACCGGCCGCGCCAGGCCTTCGTCGACTGCCAATTGCGCCGCGCGGAGCACGCGGTCGTCTTCGCCTTCTGCATAGGCCACGCGCTTGGCCTTCGCCAGCTTGGCTGCAGTGAACACCGGCCGCATGAACATGCCAGTCTGGTAGACGAACTGCGTGAGGTGCTGGCGATAGGCTTCCAGGTCTTCGATGGGGCGCAGTGCCACGCCCGACGCCTGCGCGGCCTTGGCGACGGCCGGTGCGATGCGCAGGATCAACCGCGAATCGAAGGGCTTCGGAATGATGTAGTCGGGCCCGAACACCAGCTCCTGCCCCGCATAGGCGGTCGCGACTTCTTCGCTGATGTCGGCCTTGGTCAGCTCGGCGATTTCGCGCACGCAGGCGAGCTTCATTTCTTCGGTGATCTTGCTGGCGCCGCAGTCCAGTGCGCCGCGAAAGATGTACGGAAAGCACAGCACGTTGTTGACCTGGTTCGGATAGTCCGAGCGGCCCGTTGCGATGATGCAGTCGGGCCGCACCGCCTTTGCCAGCTCGGGCCGGATCTCAGGCTCCGGGTTGGCCAGCGCCAGGATGATGGGCTGGCTGCCCATGCTCTTCACCATGTCCTGCGTGACCACGCCGGGCGCCGAGCAGCCGAGGAACACGTCGGCATTTTTCATGACGTCGGCCAGCGTGCGGGCTCCAGTGTCCTTTTGTGCGTAGCGCGACTTCGAATCGTCGAAACCACCGGCACGGCCCATGAAGATCAGGCCCTTCGAATCGACCGCGTAGATGTTGCTGTGCTTGGCACCCAGGCCGACCATCACGTCGAGGCAGGCGATGGCTGCCGCACCCGCACCGGACACCGCGATCTTCACGTCTTCGATCTTCTTGCCGACGAGTTCGAGCCCGTTGATGAGCGCCGCAGCGGAGATGATGGCGGTGCCATGCTGGTCGTCGTGGAACACCGGAATGTTCATGCGCTCGCGCAGCTTGCGCTCGATGTAGAAGCACTCGGGCGCCTTGATGTCCTCGAGGTTGATGCCGCCCAGCGTCGGCTCCAGTGCCGCGATGATGTCGACCAGCTTGTCGGGGTCGTTCTCGGCCAGCTCGATGTCGAACACGTCGATGCCCGCGAACTTCTTGAACAGGCAGGCCTTGCCTTCCATCACCGGCTTGCTGGCGAGTGGCCCGATGTTGCCCAGTCCCAGCACCGCGGTGCCGTTGGTCACCACGCCGACCAGGTTGCCGCGCGACGTATAGACGGCCGCCAGCGACGGGTCGGCCTGGATGTCGAGGCATGGGTATGCCACGCCGGGCGAGTAGGCCAGCGACAGGTCGCGCTGGTTCAGCAGCGGCTTGGTCGGCGTGATCGAGATCTTGCCGCGCACAGGGCTGCGGTGGTACTCGCGTGCGGCGTCGCGCAGTGCTTGTTCGGCGGGGGAAAGGTCGGCTGCCATGAAGTGTCTCCTGGTTCTTTGGGCGAAAGAAACAGGCTACTGCAAAGCATGGTTTCCATGTGTAGTGGAAATACCGTCAAGCCGGCGTCGACCCTGGCTTCAGAGGTGCACGATGTCGTCGAGAAGCCGGTAGTCGGGCAGCGAGGTGTCGATCGCCTTGCCGTCGCGGATCACGGTGCGGTCAAATTGCGTACGCGCCAGCATCTCGCAATAGTTGCGCGCCTTGAGCACGATCAGGTCGGCCGGCATGCCCACCTCGAGCGTGCCGCGGTCGATGCCCATGATGGCGGCCGGGGTGGCGGTCGCGGCCTTGATCCAGTCGTCCAGCGGATGGTCCAGATGCAGGATCTTCACGGCCTGCGTGAAGGTGTCGAGCATGTCGTGATCGCCGTAGGCATAGTACGGGTCGCGGCAGTTGTCGCCGGCCACCGCCACGCGCAAGCCGGCCGCCTTCATTTCGTGCAGCGTGGTCACGCCGCGCCAACGCGGCGTGCGCGCCGTCGGGCTGCGGTCTTGCAGGTACATGTTGACCGTCGGCAGGCTGACGATGTCGATGCCGGCATCGCGGCAGGCCGCGATCGTCTCTTCGATGAACTCGTCGGTCTGCAAGGCCAGCGCGGTGCAATGCCCGCACAGGATGCGGCCCGCAAAGTCCTTTTGCAACGCGGTGCGTGCCACGCGAATGAGCGTTCGCGAGCGCGGGTCGGTCGACTCGTCGACGTGCAGGTCCATGTCGAGTCCGCGTTCCATCGCCAGGGTGAACACGTTGGCCAGCGCCTCGTCGAGTTCTGCCGGCATCGGATCGTCGGGGTACTTGCCGAAGCGCGTGACGCAACCCAGGTTGCCCCCACTCTCGGCCACGATGTCGGCCAGCTGGCGGCCTTCGTCGGTCAGGAAAATGTCCATCGGCGCGATCGACGACACCTGCAGATCGATGCGGCCGGCCCAGCGCTCGCGCATTTCGCGCAGCACTGGAAACGAGATCGAAGACTGCGGTGCCAGCGAGTCGAGGTGCGTGCGGATCGCGACCACGCCCTTGGCATAGGCGGTCGACAAGCCGAACTCCATGCGACGCCGCACGTCTTCGGCGCTCCAGTGCGCCGAGCGGTCGGCCATCGTGGCCTTTGCAGCGCCGGCACCATCGCCGGTGGTGTTGGGCTGACGCGGCCAGATGTGTCCCTTGTCGAGGTGGGTGTGGCAGTCGACCATGCCCGGCAACACCATCGACGCATCGAGATCGGGGCCCAGTTCTGCGGGCAGCGTGCCGGCCGGCTCGATGGCGGCGATGCGACCGTTCTCGATCAACAGGTCAACGGCGACGAGGCCTTCAGAACGACGTGCCGGGAAGTCACCGTCGACCAGGCAACTCGGTGCGCTGAGCTGGCGCAGGGCATGGCGCGAATTCGCGGGCGGCTGGAAAAAAGAGTGGGTCATAGAAAATTCGTGATGTTTCCGAATTGGAAGCTCGAACCGTGCCAGCCCGCACGATGCGTCGACATCCACAGGTGAAAGCGTGGCTACAACGCGGCTTCCGGCGCGACCGCGTGTTGTGCCAACGCCTCCAAAGCCAGCACCAGCGCCGAGTGATCCGCTTGCGCGTGGCCGAGCGCGGCACACGCGTTCATGAGCTGTGCCGCACCTGCGGTCTGCGGCAAAGCCATGCCGAGGGAGCGTGCGCTCTGCATCGCGAGGTTCAGGTCCTTCTGGTGCAGCGCGATGCGAAAGCCCGGCGCGAAGGTGCGCTTGACCATCCGCTCGCCATGCACTTCCAGGATGCGCGACGCCGCGAAGCCGCCCATTAGCGCCTGTCGCACCTTGACCGGGTCGGCGCCGGCTTTCGATGCGAACACCAGCGCTTCGCCGACGGCGGCGATGTTCAGAGCCACGATGATCTGGTTGGCGACCTTGCAGACCTGGCCGTCGCCCGCGCCGCCGACCAGCGTCACATTCTTTCCCAAACGGTCGAGCAGCGGCCGGGCGCGCGCGAAGGCGGCCTCGTTGCCGCCGCACATGATCGTCAGGCTGGCCGCCCTGGCACCGACCTCGCCGCCGGAAACCGGCGCGTCGACATAGCCGCAACCGAGTGCCTCGATCTTCTTGGCAAAGCCCTTGGTGGCAATCGGGTCGATCGAGCTGCAGTCGATGACCAGCTTGCCCTTCGACAAGCCCGTCGCCACGCCGCCTTTGCCGAACAGCACCGTCTCGACATCGGGCGTGTCGGGCAGCATCAGGATGACGATGTTGGCCTGTCGCGCCACCTCGCTGGCCGCGCGGCACACCGTTGCTCTGGATGCGAAGGGCTCGGGTGCCTTGCTGCGTATGTGGACGAACAGGGTGTGGCCGGCCTCGAGCACGGTCTTTCTCCTCAATCCAGCATCGTCATGGCGAGCGATGTGGGTGCGTCTTCCATGCTCTCGACCAGCGGCTCGAACTCGTTAATGGCGTCGATTTCGGTGCCCATCGCGATGTTGGTCACGCGCTCCAGCATCACCTCGATCACCACCGGCACGCCAAACTCGGCCATCAGTTTTTCGGCCCGTTGAATGGCGGGCGCCATCTCTTCCTGCTTGCGCACGCGAATCCCCTTGCAGCCCAGGCCTTCGACCACTTTCATGTGGTCGACCCCATAGCTGGCCTCGATGCCCGCATCGGGCTCGGCGTTGATGTTGTCGAATGCCAGCTGCACGCAGTAGTCCATCTCGAAGCCGCGCTGGCTCTGCCGGATCAAGCCGAGGTAGCTGTTGTTGACGACGATGTGGATGTACGGCAGCTTGAACTGCGCGCCCACGGCGAGCTCTTCGATCATGAACTGGAAGTCGTAGTCACCGGAGAGCGCGACGATCTTTCGTGTCGGGTCGGCGGCCCGCACGCCTAACGCGGCCGGGATGGTCCAGCCCAGCGGGCCGGCCTGTCCGCAGTTGATCCAGTGGCGCGCGTTGTACACGTGCAGAAACTGCGCGGCGGCGATCTGCGAGAGTCCGATGGTGCTGACGTAGCAGGTGTCGTTGCCAAAGCTGTTGTTCATGCACTGGTACACGCGCTGAGGCTTCATCGGAACGTCGGCAAAGTTGGTCTTTCGCAGCATCGTCTTCTTGCGGTTGCGGCACTCGCCGGCCCATTTCGCACGGTCGGGCAACTGGCCGCTGGCCTTCATCTGCTCCGCCACTTCGACGAATTGCTGCAACGCCAGCTTGGCGTCCGACACGATCCCGAAGTCGGGCGTGAAGACGCGGCCGATCTGCGTCGGCTCGATGTCGACGTGCACGAAGGTGCGGCCCTTGGTATAGACGTCGACCGAGCCCGTGTGCCGGTTGGCCCAGCGGTTGCCTATGCCCAGCACGAAGTCGCTCGCCAGCATCGTGGCATTGCCGTAGCGGTGGCTGGTCTGCAGGCCGCACATGCCGGCCATCAGCGAATGGTCGTCGGGGATCGCGCCCCAGCCCATGAGCGTTGGGATCACCGGCACCCCGGTCGCTTCTGCGAAGCGCACCAACAGCTCCGATGCGTCGGCGTTGATGATGCCGCCGCCGGCCACGATCAACGGCCGCTCGGCGGCGTTCAGCATCGCGATCGCCTTTCTGATCTGCGCTTGCGTTGCAGCCGGCTTGTATGGCACCAGCGGCTGGTAGGTGTCGATGTCGAACTCGATGGTGGCCATCTGCACGTCGAACGGCAGGTCGATCAGCACCGGACCGGGTCGACCCGAGCGCATCAGATGGAAAGCCTGTTGAAAGACCTGCGGCATCTGGCCGGGCTCGCGCACCGTGACCGACCACTTGGTCACCGGTTTGCTGATCGACTCGATATCGACCGCCTGGAAGTCTTCCTTGTAGAGCCGTGCGCGCGGCGCCTGGCCGGTGATGCAGAGGATGGGGATCGAATCGGCCCAGGCCGAGTAGAGGCCGGTGATCATGTCGGTGCCGGCCGGGCCCGAAGTGCCGATGCACACGCCGATGTTGCCGGCGACGGCCCGCGTGTAGCCCTCCGCCATGTGCGATGCGCCTTCGACATGGCGCGCGAGAATGTGCGCGATGGTGCCTCGCCTTCGCAACGCCGAATACAGTGGGTTGATGGCGGCGCCGGGCACGCCGAAAGCCTGCGTCACGCCTTCTTTTTCCATCACCAGGACAGCGGCCTGGGCTGCGGTCATCTTTGTCATGTCGTTGTCTCCTCGGGTTCTGTCAGTGCCTCGACTTTAGGAAGACGCGACGTTTCGCAGAAGACGGCGTGGCACCATAAAACCTATTCCGTCACGGAATAAATGGCTAGCATCACTGGATGGACAGACTGTTGGCAATGGAGATGTTCGTGCGCGTGGTCGAGACCGGTAGCTTCTCGAAGGCAGCGCGCGAATTCAACACCACGCAACCCACCGTGACCAAGCAGATCGCAGCGACCGAGGCGCGACTGAAGGTGCGTTTGCTGAACCGAAACACGCGGGGTGTCGGCCTCACCGAACCTGGTGCGCTGTACTACGAAAAGTGCAAGAGCATCGTGCGCGATGCCGAAGAGGCCGACAGCCTCGTGCAGCTGCGACAAGGGCAGGCGCAGGGCTTGTTGCGCATCGGTACCTCGGTCGCTTTCGGCCGTCGCGTCGTCGTGCCGATGGCGCTCGACTACATGCGGCGCAACCCGCAGGTGCAACTCGACCTCAGTTTCGAAGACCGCTATGTCGATCTCATCGCCCAGGGAGTCGACGTCGCGATCCGCATGGGCCGCCTGGCCGACTCGTCGCTGGGCGCGCGCTTTCTCGGCACCAATCCGTGGGTCATGGTGGCGTCACCGGCGTACCTTAAGAAGCACGGCATGCCCAAGCGTGCGCAAGACCTGAGCGGCCATGCGGCGTTGATCTACAGCAGCGTGGTGGGCGACGACGTCTGGCGCATGAACACGCCCAAAGGCGATGCCATCACCGTGCCAGTGTCGGGTCGCTTCAGGTCCAACAACGTGTCGGCCGTGCTGGCCGCGGCGCGCGACGGCATGGGCATCGCGCTGATGCCGCGCTATGTCGCGGGCGAATCGTTGCAGTCGGCCAAGGTGCGAGAAGTGCTCGCCGACCACGCGCTGCCCGAGCAGGAGATGCACGCAGTGTTTCCGTCGCCCAAACTGGTGCCGGGCAAGGTGTCGAGCTTTATTGCCTTCTTACAGGGGCGGTTTGGCGCGGGGTGGTGGACGGCGCGTATTGCATAGAGACCTGCTTCCGCCCGACAGGGCCTTCGCGAGAAGATCGATGACCGACTGTGCATTCAATGTTCGGTACCGAACCGACTGCCGGATGCGGCTTTTGTACCTTGAAAGTGCTCGGGGTAATGTGCTTCACAACACCGGTTACAAAGGCGCTCCACGAAAGGGGTCAGATGATTCAACCTGGATTTGCAACACATGCTCCTGGCTGGGATCGCTTCTTTCGCTTTGTCGGGAGTGACCGTGACGCAGGGGTCTATGTCTGCCCTCACTGCGGCCTGAAGATCTATTCGGAGCGCGCGGCGACGCTGCCGGTTGCAACCGAGCGCACTCACCGCGCCTGGTGCGGCGGCGTGCAACCGAAGCGGCGGCCGAACTTCTCGTCGTGTTCTATCTGCGCGGCCGGGCAATGGATGACGGCCCGTTCCAGGCCACCGTCCACGCGGCGCGGCAACGGCTGGTCAACGGGGAGTCGCCAGTGCTGGACGCTGCGTTGCGACGCGACATCGCCGCGCAGGCTGATCGCACGGATGTCCAGGCGAATGTTCTGAGGCAAGTCGCCACCGTTGCCTCATGGCGGAACTTCGGATAGTTCTGGCGTTCTGGCGCTTCAACCTCGACGCAGGCGCTGCACGGGAGGCCTGAAGTGCCTCGTGCGCGCACTCGTGCCTAGTGCGACCCCGTGGTCTTCTCGTCGTTCTCGTTGGAGAGCGCGAAAAGATCCCACGCCGCCATGAACAGTGCCGCGATCACGGGCCCGATCACGAAGCCATTGATGCCGAAGAGCGCGATGCCGCCGATGGTCGACATCAGGACGACGTAGTCGGGCATCTGCGTGTCCTTGCCGACCAGCAACGGCCGAAGGATGTTGTCGACCAGTCCGATGACGAACACGCCGACGAAGATCAGCACACCGCCTTGCAGCAAATGTCCTGTGGCCAAAAAGTAGAGGGCAACCGGTCCCCAGATCAGTGCTGCGCCCACGGCCGGCAGCAGCGACAAGAACGCCATCAGTACGGCCCAAAGCAGTGCGCCCTGAACGCCCAGAAAGAAGAAGGTGAGGCCGCCGATGGTGCCCTGCGCAATCGCCACTGCCACGTTGCCCTTGATGGTGGCGCGGATGACGGTGGTGAACTTGTTGAGCAGGTAGTGCGTGTGCGGCTTGGCGAGCGGCAATGCGTCGCGAACCGTCTTCGACAATGGCGCGCCATCGCGCAGCAGGAAGAAAAGCAGGTACAGCATCACGAAGAAGCTCACCAGGAAGTCGAAGGTGTTTTGCCCGATGGTTAACGCCTTGCCCGCGACCAGCTGACTGCCTTCTGCCGCACCGGCCGTGATCCGCGCCTCCCATGCGGCCATGTCGCCGAGGTTGAAGCGCTCGAGCAGGTTCAGCAGCCACTGCGGCAACGCGGACAGGATCTGCTGAAAGTAGTTGGCGAAATTGATCTGGCCCGAACGGATATTCTGCGAAACCAGCGCCACCTCTTGGACCAGCGAGACGCCGACCAATGCCAACGGCAGGATCACGATGAAGAGGCAAATGGTGAGCGTCGCCAGCGCCGCCAGCGTGCGCCGCCTGGGCATCTTTCGGAGCAGCAGCTTGTAGAGCGGCGTGAACAAGATGGCGAGGGCCACGCCCCACATCACCGCGCCGAAGAAAGGCATCAACACCCAGATGAAGGCGGCTGTGACGGCGAGCAGAAGCGCCAGGAACACGCCGCGCTGGAGTTGAGGGGAATTCATATGGCTCGGACTTTAGCCGAGCAGCAGCCGTAACGTGTCGGCTGAGGCGCCTTGCAGACACTCAGGGCGATTACCGATTTCAGTGGGGGCGCCCCGTCGTAGGCTGAGATCGAATCACCCCCCAAAAGGGAAGATCTGCAAGGACATCGATCTTGACGACCCGAAAGACAACCAACGACATGACACACGAAAAAGCCCAACCCTCCCGCCGCAGAGCCTTGCTGCAACTCGGAACCGCAGTCGGCGCCAGTGCCCTTGCAGGCTGTGCGACTTCCACCACATCAGGCGCGGCTAGCGGCAAGCCGAAGTTCCAGGTGATCGGCAGCACGGTCCCGCTCATGGGCAGCGACGAGGTGTTTCCGGTGCGGCGCGTCTACTGCATCGGCCGCAACTATGCTGCGCACGCGGTCGAGCGCGGTTCCGACCCGACACGCGAGCCGCCGTTCTTCTTTCAAAAACCGAACGACGCGGTGCAATTGGTGCCGCGTGGCGTGACTGTCGATCACCCGTATCCGCCAGTCACGAAGAACTACCACTACGAAGTCGAACTCGTGGCGGCGCTGCACAAAGGCGGCCGCAACATCCGGCCGGAGCAGGCGCTCGACTGCGTCTATGCCTATGCCGTCGGGCTCGACATGACGCGGCGCGATCTGCAGAACGCGATGGCGGCAGAAAAGAAGCCGTGGGAGATCGGCAAGTCGTTCGACCACTCGGCCGTGGTCAGCCACCTGCATCCGGTGAGCCAGACCGGGCACTTCACCAAGGGCGCGATTTCGCTGAAGGTGAATGGGCAGGTCAAGCAGTCGAGTGACCTGTCGAAAATGATCTGGAGCGTGGCCGAACAGATCGCCAACCTGTCGATCTACAACGAGCTGTTTCCCGGCGACATCATCTATTCGGGCACGCCGGAGAACGTCGGCCCGGTCGTCGTCGGCGATGTGATGACGGGGCACATCGACGGGCTCTACGACATCAACGTGAAGGTGGTCTGAGCGCTGGTGCGCTAGTGCGCCTCGGCCTGCCGCGCCGCGTTGACGATCGCCTCTTCGTCGTGCGTGGTCCCGTTCAGAAACAGGTTCAACAGCACCGCTGCGATCGACGTCAGCAGGATGCCCGACTCGATCAGCGAGTGGATGCTGTGCGGCATCCACTGCTTGAAGTTGGGCGCAATGAGCGGGATCATGCCGACGCCGATCGACACCGCGACGATCATCGCGTTGTGTCGGTTGGTCTTGAAGTCGACGCCCGACAAAATGCGGATGCCGGTGGCAGCGACCATGCCGAACATCACCAGGCCGGCCCCGCCCAGCACCACGGTGGGCAGTGATTCCACCAGCGCCGCCATCTTGGGCAACAGCCCCAGCACGATGAGGATTACGCCGCCCGCCACGCAGACGAAGCGGCTCTTTACGCCCGTGACGGCGACCAGCCCGACGTTTTGCGAGAAGCTGGTGTACGGAAAGGTATTGAAAATGCCGCCGATCAGCGTGCCCAAACCGTCGGTGCGCAGGCCGCGCGCCAGGTCTTGCTGGCTGATCTTGCGGTCGGTCATTTCACCCAGCGCCAGGAACATGCCGGTCGATTCGATCATCACCACGATCATCACGAGCGTCATGGTGAAGATCAAAAACGGATCGAACTGCGGCATGCCGAAGTGGAACGGCAGCACCACGTCGACCCACGCCGCCTTGCCCACCTTTTCAAAGGTCATGATGCCCATGGCCGTCGCGACGACGGCACCGATCACGATGCCCAGCAGCACCGAGATGTTGGCGATGAAGCCCTTGGCGAACTTGACGATGAGCAGAATCGAGACCAACACCAGCGCCGCGATGCCGACCCCCGTGAGGTCGGCGTACCTGGGGTTGGGCACCGTCGGCAGCAGGGCCAGGCCCTTGGGTATCGGCGGGATCGCGGAGCCGGGCGAGGTGACGTCGGCCAGCCACTTGGCGTAGGCCGGGTCGACGACCGTCGGCGCGGTCGGGCCGAACGGGTTGCCGAAGATCCAGTTGATGCCGACGCGCATCAGGCTGATGCCGATGACCGCGATGATGGTGCCGGTGACCACCGGCGGAAAGAACCTCAGCATTCGGCTCACCAGCGGGGCGATCAGTATGGAGATGATGCCGGCGCCGATGATCGAGCCGAACAGCAATTGCGCTCCGGACTGGCCCGGGTTGGTACTGGCGATGGCGACCATCGGTGCCACCGACGCAAAGGTCACGCCCATCATCACCGGCAGCTTGACGCCGAACCACTGCGTCGCACCGAGCGACTGAATCAAGGTGGCGATGCCGCAGCAGAACAAGTCGGCCGAGATCAGCAGCGCGACCTCTTCAGGGCTGAGCTTGAGCGCGCGGCCGACGATGAGCGGCACCGCGACGGCGCCCGCATACATGACCAGCACGTGCTGCAGGCCCAGGGCAGCTAGCTTGCCCGCTGGGAGGTGTTGGTCCACGGGATGAACGGCCGGGTGAGCCGCTTGCAAAAGTGAATCCGTCATGCCATGTTTCCTGTTCACCAAGTTGTACGCGAAACTGTATACAAAGTATCGGACTGGCTGAATAGCGAGAAACCCGCACGCTCTGCGGCGCCGGGTTCGTTTTGCAGCGTCGCCGAGGCGGGGTTGCAAGCTTCACGCCAGCCGGTGGCCGCGGGGCCGCCGTAGGACTTGGCGCTAGGCCACGATGTCATCGTGATCCGAAGACTCCCCGGGTCCGTAGACCAGGGACACACAGTCTCAAGGCCCTCATGGACATCCCGAACAAAGCTTGCCTGTTGAAACAATTTCAGTCGCTGTCCGCCTCTGTGCAGGCGCCACACCCGTGCTCACCCGAACTCGGGCTTCTCTCCTTCGAGCTTGCCGATGTAGACCGCAAGTGGGTGGCGCTGGACGATCCGGTGACTGCCCAGTCCTGGATTGCACAACTGGGATGCACGCATTTGGAACTCGAGGCGGCGGTCCATGCTGTCGGCCACTCCTCAAGGCAGGTCAGCAGTTACCTTGCCCAGATGAGCGGCGACAGGCAGCCGCACCACCCAGCGGACGCGTATCAGGCGGTCCCGTGACGCTTCAGCTGGCGCACGCCCAGCACGCGCGCGTCCGGCCTGATCACAGCTCCTTCTCCGGGATGAACGGCCCGATCAGGCGCAGCCAGAGGCGCTGCCACGTCGTTGTTTCAGGCGGTACGTCGTAGACGACCTGCGTGCCGTCTTCGTTTTTTTCGAGCCACTCGACTTTCTGGCCATCGGTGCTCAAGCGCAATTCGTAAGAACTGCCGGCGTCGCCGAAATCGTCGAGTTGTCGGGCCATCTCCGCGCTGTCGATGATCATTCCGAGTTCGGTGTTGAGCTCAGCCGACCGCGGATCGAGGTTCATCGAACCCAGGAACACCTCCTTTTGGTCGACGATGGCGTTCTTCATGTGCAATGCGCCCGTGCGGCTGCCGAAAATGCCGAGCTTGTGGCGCTTGACGCTGAGCGAGGGGCTCAGCTCCCACACCTTCACGCCTGCCTGCAGGAGCGTTTTAACGTGTGCCTCGTAGCCCACGTAAACCCACGCCTCGTCGGTCGAAGCGAGTGAGTTGGTGATGAGCTCGACACCCAGTCCGGCCCTGCGTGCGCCGACCAGGCTGGCCACCGCGCTGTCGCTCGGGACGAAGTAGGGCGACACCATCTTGATGTTGTTGTGAGCGGTCATGAACCAGCCGATGACCGCTTCGATCACCGTTCCCTTGATCGAGTGGTGCGTCTCGTTGAAGCCTTCGGTCTTAGTGACCGGATCGAACACGACTCGCGCTTTTGCCAGCAGCAGCGGGCTCAACGTCCCGCGCGCCAGTTCGAACGGAAGGTTCAGCATGGGAACGAGTTCGAGCGGCAACAGGCTCGGCTCGCCATCCGTCGGATCGCGCGGCCTGCCGTCGACGGGAATCTCGCTCGCCCGCGGCGGCGCGGCACTGCCTGTGTCGCGCTCGAAGGCCTGCTGGAGCTGGACGCGAGTCGCATCGCTGCGGGCAATGCTCTGCACTGGAAATACCACTTCGCTGTTCCAGTACACGTCGAACGCATGCGACAGGTCGCGCACCATCGGACCGGCGACGAAGGTGTCCATGTCGATGAAGTTGCTGCCGGCGGCGTTGGTCACGTATTCGTCGGCCATGTTCCGGCCGCCCGCCACGGCCGCGACGTTGTCGGCGATGAAGAGCTTGTTGTGCATGCGCCGGTTGACGCGGGCGAAGTCGAAGCCGGAACGTATGTAGCGCGTGACGTCGCTGCCGCGTCCGGCCGGGAACGGATTGAACAGGCGGACCTCGACGTTCGGATAACTGGCCAGGCCCAGCAGGAGTTCGTCTTCCCCCGCGGTGTACAGGTCGTCGATCAGCAACCGAACGCGGACGCCTCGTGCGGCTGCATCGCGCAATGCTCGCATCAGTGCGCGGCCGGTGTTGTCGCCTTGCAGCAGGTAGTACTGGACGTCGACGCTGCGGGTCGCAAGCCGGGTCAGCTCGATGCGTGTCGCGAAGGAATTGGGACCGTACGGTTGCAACCGGAAGCCGGAGCGGTCGTCACCAGGCGCTGCCGGCAGCACCTTCTGCGTGATGGCGGCGAGCGGTGTCTGCGCGTAGTCGACGATGGCGGCCGTTGCAGCCGGGCGAGGCAGCGATGGCAGACCGGCACACGCGCCCAATGCGGCGGTTATGCACAACGGCAACGCAATGCGCATGAGGTGAGCGAACCGTGCAAGCCACCGGGAGAACGTTCCGCGGTGTGCACGCACGTCTGCCCTTCAGGCCAGCAAATCTGCCAGCGTCCGCGCGATCACCTTGGTGGCCCGACGCAGGTCTTCGAGCAGCACCCGCTCGTCGTTGCGTTTGGCGTGCGACTCGAGCACGGTACGCGGGCCGGCGCCGTAGATCACGCCCGGGATGCCGGCCTCGGCGTAGAGCCGTACGTCGGTGTAGAGAGGCGTTCCCATCGCCTTGATCGGTTCGCCGAAGATGGCTACGCCGTGCTTCTGGATCGCGTCGACCAGCGGCTTGTTGCCGGGCAGCGGGCGCATCGAATTCGCGAGCAGCAGGCGTTTGATGCCAACGGTGATTCCAGTGGATTCTGCTGCCGCATCGGCAATTACTTTGCGGATGGTGGCCTCGACGTCGACCGGGTTCTCTTCCGGGATCATGCGGCGGTCGAGCTTGAAGACGACCTTGCCGGGCACCACGTTGGTGTTGGTGCCGCCTTCGATGCGGCCGACGTTGAGGTAAGGGTGCGTGATGCCCTCGACCTTGGACGTCACCTTTTTATAGAGCGCGTTCTGCGCATAGAGAGCATTCAGGATTTTGGTCGCGCCCTGCAATGCGTCGATGCCGGTGTCAGGAATCGCGGCGTGTGCCATCTTGCCGTGCACCGTTACTTCCATCTGCAGGCAGCCGTTGTGCGCGGTGACCACTTCGTAGCTGAAGCCAGCAGCGATCATCAGGTCGGGCTTTGTCAGGCCGTTCTTCAGCAGCCAGCCCGGGCCGAGAAGGCCACCGAATTCCTCGTCGTAGGTGAAGTGCAATTCGACGGTGCCCTTGCTCGGCCTGGCGACGGCTTCGAGCGCGCGCGTTGCGAAGGTGAAGCTGGCGAAGTCGCTCTTGCTCACCGCCGTCGCGCGGCCGTAGATGCTGCCGTCGTCTACCTCGCCACCGTAGGGGTCGTGCGTCCAGCCTTCGCCGGGCGGCACCACGTCGCCGTGCGCATTGAGTGCGACCGTGAGGCCTTCGCCTGCGGCGCCGTACTGTCGCCGCACGATCAGGTTGGTGATCGATTCAAGTCCGTAGTCCGCGACCTCCTGCGCCGGCACCGGATGCTTCTCCGCCTCGAAGCCGAAGTCCTTCAGCAATTCAGCAGTGCGCTCCGCATGCGGCGCGTTGTTGCCCGGTGGCGTGTCGGTCGGCACGCGCACCAGCTGCTGCAGAAATTTCACTTCGTCGTCGAAGTGCGCATCGATCCAGGCGTCGAGCCTTGCGTAGTCGGTCATTAGGTTGTCGGGGTTCAGTGCGTCTGTTCCAGCGCCAGGTTGTCGAGCAGAAGCGAGAAGGCTTCGACCGCCAGCTGGATGTCGTCGTTGGTGCTCGATTCGAGCGGGTTGTGGCTGATGCCCGAGTTGATCCCGCGCACGAAGAGCATCGCTTGCGGCATGACTTCGTGCAGCTTCATCGCATCGTGGCCGGCACCGCTGGGCATGCGGAACAGTGGAATGCCAAGCGCGTCGACCGCCTTCTCCCAACGCTGCTGCCATTGCGCATCGCTCGGCGCGGCGGCGGCGCGCATCGTTTCTTCGAGCGTGTAGCGCACCGCGCGGCGCGCGCAGATGTCCTTCAAGGCAGCCAGCACATCATCGACCACCGCATCGCGCTGCGTGTTGTTCGGCGCGCGAATGTCGAGGCTGAACTTGCAGCTGCCGGGTACGACATTGATGGAGCCGTTGGGCACCTGCAGCATGCCGACCGTGGCAACAGAATCGCCATCTTTGCCGGCGCGTTGTTCCGCGAACAGGATGAGTTCCGACACCGCTGCGCCTGCATCGCGGCGCCGGCCCATCGGCGTGGTGCCGGCGTGGCTCGCCATGCCGATCACTTCGCCGACGTAGCGCACGCTGCCGTTGATCGATGTCACGATGCCGAGCGGCAAGTCGAGCTCGTTCAGCACCGGGCCTTGCTCGATGTGGACCTCGACGAAGCCCAGGTATTTCTTCGGGTCGCGCTGGATCTTCGGGATGTCTTCGGGGTTCAGCCCGGCGTGCGCCATCGCATTGCGCATGGTCACGCCATCGGCATCCTGCTGATCGAGCCAGGCTGGATTGAAGTGCCCGATGAGCGCGCCCGATCCCAGAAAGGTCGCCTTGTAGCGCTGGCCTTCTTCTTCGGCAAAGCCGACGACTTCGAAGGCGAAGGGCAGGCGGCGGTTCAGCTTCTTGAGTTCGCGCACGCAGGCCATCGGCACGAAGATGCCAAGCCGTCCGTCGTACTTTCCGCCATTGCGCACGGTGTCGTAATGCGAACCTGTGATCAGCGCTTTCGCATCGGTTGTCGTCGCCTCGTAGCGGCCGACCACGTTGCCGACCGCGTCGATCCCGACGGTGTCGAAGCCGCAATCGCGCATGCCCTGCGCGAGCTGCGCGGCGCAGGCGCGGTGCGCGTCGGTGAGGTAGGTGACGGTGAGCTGGTCGAGTTCGGCATAGCCCGGATCGGAGTGCACCGACAGCGCCTCCTGCCAGTCCCACACATCGTTGCCGAGCGTCGGTACGTGGGCGAACTTGTCGCCGAGCCGAATCTCGGCGATGCGATGGATGTTGCGCAGCGCCTCGCCCTGTTCGAACGACGGATGGTGATGCACGCGCCGCTCGAAGGTGTCGATGATCTCGCGCTTGGAGAGGCCCGTGCCGCGCGGTCCTCGCACGGCCAGGATGAACGGAAAGCCGAACTTCTGGCCGTAGCTGGCATTGAGTCGGCGGATGTGCGCCAGTTCTTCGCCCGTGCAGTTCGTGAGTCCGGCCTTGCCTTGCTCGTGGGTCGATTCGGCGGTGAGCGTGTTGCTCTCCATCTGCTTGCCGGCGAGCTCCGGATGCAGGCGGATCAGCGCAAGCTGCTGCTCTGCGGTGGCACCGGTCACGGCCTGCGCCATCGCGTGCTTCAGGTGCTGCAGCGAGCGGAAGGGCCGCGCTTGCAATGCCTTCTCTGCCACCCAGGGCGAGTGCTCGTAGATGCCGTCGAGCAATGCAACGGCTTGTGCCGGCGGGGCGGCGTTCAACTGGTCGATGGTGAGGGCCATGTCAGGCTTCGATGGCCGTGGGAACGAAGGGATGCACCTGCTTCCAGTGCCGCGCAATATCGATGCGTCGGCAAATCCATACGCGCTCGTGACCTTGCACGTAGTCCAGAAAACGCTTGAGCGAGCCGATGCGGCCGGGCTTGCCGAGCACGCGGCAATGCATGCCGATGCTCATCATCTTCGGTGCTTCCTCGCCTTCGGCATAGAGCGCATCGAAGCTGTCTTTCAGGTAGTTGAAGAAGTGGTCGCCGGTGTTGAAGCCTTGCGCTTGCACGAAGCGCATGTCGTTGCAATCGAGCGAGTAAGGCACGACGAGATGCGGCACCACGCTGCCATCGGTTTTGGTCACCTGCGCATAGAACGGCAGATCGTCTCCGTAGTAGTCGCTGTCGTACTCGTAGCTGCCCTGGTCGACGACAAGACGGCGCGTGTTGGGGCTGTCGCGGCCGGTGTACCAGCCGACCGGCCATTGCCCGCCCGTCATGTCGCGGATCACCTGGGTTCCGATGTCGATGTGACGCTTCTCTGTGGCGATCGGCAGGTTCTGGTAATGAATCCAGCGCAGTCCGTGGTTGGCGATTTCGTAGCCGTTCTTCATGAAGGTGTCGAGCAACTCGGGGTAGCGCTGCAGCGCCATGCCGACGCCGAATACCGTCAGCGGCAGGCCACGCGATTCGAACTCGCGCAGGATGCGCCAGACACCGGCGCGCGAGCCGTACTCGTACATCGACTCCATCGTCATGTGGCGGTTTTCGTAGGCTTGCGCGGTGACGAGTTCCGACAGAAATGTTTCCGAGGTCGGGTCGCCGTGCAGCGGATTGTTCTCGCCGCCTTCTTCGTAGTTCAAAACGAATTGCAGCGCGATCTTCGCCTGGCCGGGCCATTGCGCGTGCGGCGGGTTGCGGCCATAGCCGACCATGTCGCGCGGATAGATCTCGGGCGGGCGGTCTGGTTCGTTGTCCTGGCGTTTGTCTTGCCGTTTGTCTTGCCGTTTGTCTTGGGTGGGGGTCATGCGTGGCTCCGGTGGCGGGGTCTCAGGACAGCGCCAGGGTGATGTCGTGGGTCGGAACTTTCCGGTCGAAAACGAGATGGGCCTCGACGTGTTCCAGGTGCTCTGCCATGAGGCGTACGGCACGCTCTTCGTCCTTGGCGGCGAGCGCTTTCACGATGTCGGCATGCTCGTCGTTGGAATGCTCGGCAGCGCTGGTGGTCTGGTACATCAGCGTAATGAGGGCGCAGCGCGAGATCAGTTCGCCCAGCATTTGCGCCAGCACCTTGTTGCCCATGAGCTCGGCCATGCGCACATGAAAGTCGCCGAGCAGCTCGGTGCGACCGGAGACGTCTTCACCCGCCACCGCGGCTTTTTCAAGTGCGACATGCTCGCGCAGGGCCTTGATCTTGGCAGGCGTCACGGTCTGCACGAACTCGCGCGTCATCGCGGTTTCCAGCATGCGACGCACCGCGAACACCTGGCGAGCCTCGTCGACGGCCGGCGCCGCGACGAACGCGCCGCGTGCCGGCTCCAGGCGGATCAGCCGATTTTGCGAAAGCTGGAACAAAGCCTGCCTCACCAGGGTGCGAGAGACGCCGAAGTGGTCGGCCAGTTTTTGTTCGGCGAGCTTGCTGCCGGGCTGCAGACGGTGCTCCACTATGGCTTTGGTAAGCGCATCGACAATGGCGCGAGTGCTCGACAGGGTGGCGGGGGCAGCGTCCATGTTTTTGATGATAGACCCAAAGTCAGTAACTGTATACACTTTTGTCCACCGAATGAAGCGACACAAATGAAGGGGCACTTATGGGCTTGAGCACACACGTACTGGACACGATGCATGGCGGCCCTGCTGCCGGCATGTCCGTCGCGCTGTACACCACCGAGGGCGACACCGCCACGCTGGTGCGGCGCTTCACCCTCAATGCCGATGGCCGCAGCGATGGCCCGCTTTACGACAACGACACCATCAAGGTCGGCACCTACCGGCTGGTGTTTGACGTGGCGGGCTACTTCAAGACGCTCGGGGTGAAGTTGCCCGAGCCCAACTTCCTGAACCGCGTGTCGCTCGACTTCGGCGTGGCGCACACCGACCAGCACTACCACGTGCCGTTGCTGGTCAGCCCCTGGGCCTACTCGACCTACCGCGGTTCCTGATCGATGACGCCGATGCGCCTGTGGCGTCTAGAGCTGTCCTTCGGTGAGCGTGTCGAGCTGGAAATGGCCGCCGCGATCCCACAGCCAGGTGTCGGTCCAGGTGACCTTGCCGATGCGCGTGGCCGCCGGAAAAGGCGAAGCCTCCAGCACCGTGCGTTCGATCTCGGCGATCACCTCGGGCGCATGGTTCGGCGCGCGCATCCAGTGCATCGAGAGCACCTTGCCGTTGGTGTCGAGGTTGACCTGCAGCGTGCCGACCGCATAGAGCATCGGCGGCATCTTGCCGTCGTAGATGCGGTCCTTGTTGCCGTCGTAGATGTGGCGTGCGGCGTCCTTGCGATAGTCGCGCGGTGTCGCAGCGACGGAAGGGCGGGGGATCTTTCCTGCCGTGTTGTCCGCGGCGGCGCGACTCAGCTGGCCCGGCACCGGCGAAGTGATGGGCGCGGTCGGGCTGGTGCTGCCGCAGCCGGCAAGCCAGATGGCTCCGACGAGGGCAGTTGCGAACCCAAGATTGCGGGACATCGCCCGACGCAAAAGAGTGGGCAGGCCGGATGGCAAGAAGGACGGCAAGAGAGACTGAAAGTTCATCGGCAGATTTATACCGTGAGCGGGATGACAGGCGCTGACGACGGTTCGACCATTGGCAACCGGAGGTTTCCGTTTTGATCGGCGCCGTCGACGAACTGCTGGCGCGCCTCGCGCACGAAAACGCGGTGTTGGTGCGCGTGACATCGACGCAAGGTTCGGCCCCTCGCGAGGCCGGCACCTGGATGGCGGTGTGGGCGAATGGCCTCACCGGCACCATCGGCGGTGGGCAACTCGAGTTCCAGGCGACCGAAGAAGCGCGCGCCGTGCTGGCCGGCGCGCCGCCCATCGACGGCGTGCGCCGCTACCCGCTCGGTCCGAGCCTGGGCCAATGCTGTGGCGGCGTCATGTTCCTGTCGTACCAGGCGATCGGCGCACGCGATGCGCCAGCGCTCAAGCGGGAATTGGTCGCGCACCTGCCGCCGGTCGCGCTGTTCGGCGGCGGCCATGTCGGCGCCGCGCTCGGGCGGCTGCTCGCGACGCTGCCGTTTTCAGTGCGCTGGATCGACAGCCGCGATGGCGTGTTCCCCGCGGCGCTGCCGGCGCAGATCGACGCCGAGCATTCGGAGCCGGTGCAGGACGCCGTGGCCCAACTCGCGCCCCAGTCGCGCGTGCTCATCATGAGCTTCAGCCATGCCGAAGACCTCGACATCCTCATCGCCTGCCTCAAGCGCCTGAGGGCGCGCGACGACCTGCCGTACATCGGCCTGATCGGCAGCAAGACGAAGTGGGCGACCTTCCGGCACCGACTTGAAGCACGTGGTTTCACCGAAGCCGAGATGAGCCGCGTCACCTGCCCGATCGGTACGCCCGGCATTCACGGCAAGGAGCCGGAGGTCATTGCGGTCGCGGTGGCGGCACAGTTGTTGCAATTCATGGGCTGACCCTCTCGGACGCTCGAAGACGGTTCAAAAAACAGCCCAAAGGCACCTTAAAAGTGTATACACTTCGGTTTACAACAAGCCGCAGCGGAGCGAGTTCCCCTCAAGGAACGGCGTTCGCGGCACTTTCTCTGCTTACAGTGCCCGCGGTGGTGAGCAGGCCAGAACCATTCCGGGGTTGAGCGCAAATGGAAAGTTATTACCTCGACTGGGCCAACCTGCTGCTGCGTTGGGCCCACGTCATCACCGCCATTGCATGGATCGGTGCTTCGTTCTACTTCGTGATGCTGGACAACAGCCTCGAAAAGCCGCAAGACAAGGAATCGCTCGACAAGGGCGTCGGCGGCGAGCAATGGGCGGTGCACGGCGGCGGCTTCTACAACATGCAGAAGTACGGCCTGGCGCCCAAGGTGCTACCGGACCATCTGCACTGGTCGTATTGGGAGAGCTATTCGACGTGGCTTACCGGCTTTGCGCTCTTCACCATGTCGTACCTCTGGAATGCCAGCACGTACCTCATCGACAAGAGCAAGATGGACTGGCAACCCGGTGCCGCCATCGGTGTCGCGCTGGCGTTCTTCGTCGTGTTCTGGATGGTCTACGACAGCATCTGCCAGTTGTTCGGCAAGGGCAAGCACGGCGACACGGTCGTCGGCTTGCTGATCGCGCTTTTCATCGCTTTTGCTACCTGGCTGGCATGCCATTGGTTCGCGGGCCGAGCGGCCTTTTTGCTGGTCGGCGCCATGATGGCCACGACCATGAGCGGCAACGTGTTCTTCTGGATCATTCCCGGCCAGCGCAAGAACGTGCAGGCGCTGCGCGAGGGTCGGCCGGTCGACCCCACGCACGGCGTGCGCGGCAAACAGCGCAGCGTGCACAACACCTACTTCACGCTGCCGGTGCTGTTCGCGATGCTGAGCAACCACTACAGCTTCACCTACACCCACAAATACAACTGGATCGTGCTGCTGCTCATCATGCTGGGCGGCGCGGCCATTCGACAGTTCTTCGTGGTGCGACACCGTTTCAAGTTGGGCAATGCCCGCAACCCGATCGCGTATGCGATGGTCGGCATCTTGGTGCTCGGGCTGACGATCGTCTGGATGAAGCCCGAACCCACTCCTGCGCCGCCGCCCGGCGCGGTGGTGCAGGCTGTCAGCTTCGGTGACGTGCAGAAGGTGCTCGAACAGCGCTGCTACATGTGCCACGGCGCCGCGATGCAGATGAAGAACGTCCGGCTCGACTCACCCGATCAGGTGGCCCTGCACGCGCAGGCGGTGTACCAGCAGGCAGTGGTGACCAAGATCATGCCGATGAACAACGCGACCGGCATCACCGATGCGGAGCGGGCGCTGATCGGGCGCTGGTTCGAGGCGGGGGCCAAAACCCAGTAAGGCCTGGCCCGGCGAGTCCCGGTCGGATCGAGCAGCGCAGCAGCGCGGTAATGCGGTAGCGCGGTAATGCGGTAGCGCAGCCGCCAGAGACGGTCCGCGCCCCTCGTGGCTTCAGGCAAACAGTGCTGCGTACTGTTCCCGCAGCAGCTTCTTCTGCACCTTGCCCATGGCATTGCGTGGCAATTCGCCGACGACGAAGCACTGCTTCGGTATCTTGAAGTTGGCCAGCTTCGACTTCAACTCGGCCAGGATCTTTTGCGGATCGGGCGCCGTGCCCGGCTTGGCAATCACCAGTGCCACACCCACTTCGCCGAAGTCCTTGTGGGGCACGCCAACCACGGCGCTTTCGGCCACGCCGGGCATCTCGTTGATGGTGCCCTCGATCTCGGCCGGATACACGTTGTAGCCGCCGCTGATGATCAAATCCTTGCTGCGGCCGACGATGGTGACGTAGCCACGCGCATCCACAACGCCGACGTCGCCGGTCTTGAAGAATCCGTCGTCGGTGAATTCCTCTTGGGTCTTCTCGGGCATGCGCCAGTAGCCGGCGAAGACGTTCGGGCCCTGGACCTCGATGCCGCCGATCTCTCCCGCCGTCAGCGACTCGTGACCCTCGCCGCGTACCCGCAGCGACACACCTGGCAAGGGGAAGCCGACCGTGCCGCCGCGCCGCTCATCGCCGTGCGGTTCTTCATACGGGTTGGACGTCAGCATGGCGGTCTCGCTCATGCCGTAGCGCTCCAGGATCGTTTGGCCGGTGCGTTCTTTCCACTCGTTGAAGGTCTCGATCAGCAGCGGCGCCGAACCGGCGACGAAGAGCCGCATGTTTCTGCAGGCCTCGCGCGTCAGGCCGGGCTCGGCCAACAGGCGCACATACAACGTCGGAACGCCCATGAAGACCGTCGCTTCGGGCAGCTTGCTGACCACCCGCTTGGGGTCGAACTTCGCCAGCCAGATCATCTTGCTGCCGTTGATCAGCGCGCCATGCAATGCCACGAAAAGCCCATGGACGTGAAAGATCGGCAGCGCGTGAATCAGCACGTCGCCGGGCTTCCAGCCCCAGTATTTTTTCAGCACCCGCGCATTGCTCAGCAGGTTGCCGTGCGACAGCATCGCGCCCTTGCTGCGGCCGGTGGTGCCGCTGGTGTAGAGGATCGCGGCCAGGTCATCGGTCTTCTTGACTGCGACCTGGTGCCGGTCGCTGCAGTGCGCGGCGCGCTCCAGCCAGGTGCCGCTGCGGTCGTCACCCAGCGTGAAGACGTGCGGCACACCGGCCTCGGCGGCGAGCTCGCCGACCCAGCCGACATTCTGCGGGCTGCACACCACGACACTCGGCTCGGCATTGCCGATGAAATACGCCATTTCTCCGCGCTGGTAGGCCGTGTTCAGCGGCAGGAAGACATAGCCGGCGCGCAGCGTCGCCAGGTAGAGCAATGCCGCTTCAACGGATTTTTCGACCTGTACTGCAACGCGTGCGCCCTTCGGCAGCTTGAGCGACGCCAGCAGGTTGGCCATCATCGCGGTGGCCCGTTCGATGTCCTGCCACGTGTAGTTCAGCGGGTGCTCGGTCTCGATGGCAACGCCGGCAAGGTCAGCTGGAAATGCCGCGCGCAAGGCTGAAAAAATATTGTCGTTTTGCATGGCTCGAATCATTGGGAAGGCAATCAGGACTTGGCTGCGATGGCACCCATCACGGCATCCGGTAGCGCGGTGGCGATGCCGGGGAACACGCAGATCAGCACCACCGCCAGCAGCATCAACAGCACGAACGGCAGCACGCCCCAGATGATTTCGTTAAGGGGAATATCGGGCGCGATGTTCTTGATGACAAAGATGTTCAAGCCCACCGGCGGATGAATCAGCCCGGTCTCCATCACGATGGTCATCAGCACGCCGAACCAGATCAGGTCGAAGCCGGCAGCTTTCAGCGGCGGCAGAATGATCGGCGCCGTCATCAGGATGATGCTGACAGGCGGCAAAAAGAAACCCAGCAAGATCACCATCACCAGGACGGTGGCCAGCAGCACCCAGCGCGACAGGTGCATGCCGACCACCCACTCGGCCGTCGACTGGCTGATGTGCAGGTAGCTCATCACGTAAGAGAACAGCAGCGACATGCCGATGATCAGCATCAGCATCGACGACTCCTTGAGCGTGGCGGTGAGGATCGGTGCCACGTCGCGCGGCCGCCAGACGCCGTAGATCACGGCGATCAGCAGCAGCGCCAGCACAGCCCCCAGCCCGGCTGTCTCGCTCGGCGTGGCGAAGCCGCCGTACAGGGCGACCATCACGCCGATCAGCAGCAGCACGAAAGGGACGACACGCGGCAGCATCTCGAACTTCTGCCGCGTGCTGAAGGTCTCGTGCTCCAGCAGCGCCGACGCCGTGCCCGAGCGCGTGTACTCGGCCTCGGCCAGACGGTATTCCTTGCGATAACGCAGCACCGCATAGATCGCGAACAACGACACCAGCAACACCCCTGGAAAGATGCCCGCCAGGAACAGTCGGCCCAGCGATTGTTCGGCCGCCACGGCGTAGAGAATCATCGTCACCGAAGGCGGCAAGAGGATGCCCAGCGTGCCGCCCGCAGCGATGATGCCGGCGGCAAAGCCGGGCGAATAACCGCGCCGGCGCATTTCCGGAATGCCCGCGCTGCCGATGGCCGAGCAGGTCGCCGGGCTGGAGCCGGCCATCGCTGCGAACAGCGCACAGGCGAACACGTTGGCAATGCCCAGACCGCCGGGGATGCGGCCCATCCAGACATGCATCGCGGCATACAGGTCCTGGCCCGCGCGCGATCTGCCGATGGCGGCGCCTTTCAGAATGAACAGCGGAATCGACAGCAGCGTGACGCTGGCCATTTCTTCATAGACGTTTTGCGTGACCGTGTTGAGGGCCGACGCAGGCATGAACAGGTACATGAACAGCACGGCGACGCTGCCCAGCGCGAAAGAAATCGGCGCGCCCGAGAACATGAACAGCAGCGTCATGCCGCCGAAAAACAGCCCTATGGCGAGCATGCTCATGACACCGCTCCGCCCGCCGGCTGGGTCAGTGCGTTGAGGCGGGCACTGAACTGCACCAGCAGTTGCAGGCCGAGCAGGGTCATGCCCACGGCCATGATGCCGTAGGGAATCGTCAACGGCGGCGCCCACGACGAGGACGTGGTCTGTTGCTCGACCCACGCCTCATGAAACAGCGCCCATGACTTCCAGGCGAAAAACGTACAGAACAGCAGGCTCATCAAATCGACCAGCATCAGGCGCCACTTGTCGAGGGATTGGGGCAGCCAGCCGGCCACGGCTTCGATGCCGATATGGCCACGCAGCGACTGCACGTAGGCCGCGCACAGAAAGGTGGCCGCGACGAGGCAGAACACCGCCGCCTCGTCCTGCCAGTCGGTCGAGGCCTGCATGACATAGCGCGAGACCACGCTGTAGGTCAGCACCAGCGCGGCCAGCAACAGGGTCACCATGCCCAGCATGACCATCGCCCGATTGACCCACAGCAGCGCGCGAGCCAACGGTTGCAACGCACGCGGCGTGAACGGATCGATCTGAACAGCGACACGTGGCAATGCCGTGCCGTCGACGGCAGGCGGAATGAACTCGTGGCTCATGCCAGTTTCTGGGCTGCCTTGAGCAGCGCCGCGCAGGACTCGTTTCTGTCGCTGAAATCCTTCCAGGCGGTGGCGCGAGCGATGGTCTGCCATTTCTTCAGCGTGGCTTCGTCCATGTCGACCACCGCCGCGCCGGCCTTGGCGTAGACATCGGCCGCGATCTTGTCGTCGGCACGGGCCGCGTCGCGTCCGAAGATTTCCATTTCGGCGCCGACCGCCATCACCACATCCTGCTGCGCCTTGGGCAGCTTGCCGAACACCTCTTTCGAAATCATCAGTGGCTCCAGCATGAACCAGTAGGTTTTGTCGCGGCCCGAGGTCAGGTGCTTGGCGATCTCTTCGAGCTTGAACGAGATGAAGCTGGTGCTCGACGTCATGGCCGCGTCCATCGCGCCGGTCTGCATCGACGCGTAGATTTCATTGGAGGGCAAGGTAATGACCGCGGCGCCGGCTTGCTTCAGCATCATGTCCATCTCGCGGCTGCCGCCGCGCACCTTCAGGCCCTTGGCGTCGTCGGGCGTGAGCAGTGCGCGGGTGCGACTGGCGACGCCGCCGGCTTGCCAGACCCAACTGACGATGAGGATGCCCTTGTCGTCCAGCACCTTTGCCAGCAGCTTGCCGACCTCGGCGGTCTTCCACGCGGCCGCCTGCTCGTAGCTCGGCACAAGCGCCGGCATCAGACCGATGTTGGTCTCGGCCACCTCGCCACCGGCGTACGACAGCGGAACCAGGCTCATGTCGAGTGCGCCCTTGCGCATGGAAGAGAACTGGGCGTTGGTCTTCATCAGCGACGAGCCGGCATAGACCGATGACTTCAATGCACCGTTGGTCCGCTTCTCGACTTCAGCCGCAAAGCGGCGACAGAGCCGGTCGCGAAAGTCGCCCTCCGTCAAGGTGCCACCCGGAAACTGGTGCGAGATTTTCAGGCTGCTGCCGCCCGCCTGTGCAAACGAGTTGCCAGCCATTGAACCCAGTGCCGTAGCACCAGCGGTATTCAGAAAGTCGCGTCGTGTGAAAGTCATGTTTGTCTCCTGTCTTACTGTGAAATAAACCAAGCGCGCGTCACATATACAAACCTTCGACCTCGCTGGAAGCCGGGATTTGACCCTGAGCGAGCATGGCGCGGTGCTTGTCCAGGCGTTTCAGGTCGTAGAGGTAATTCACCATCAGTCCGTACGACTGCTTCATGCCTTTGACCGACGGATCGCCGGCCCAGTTCAGGCGTTCGACGCGTGCGCCGTTGCCCAGGTGGAACCGGGCCACTGCGTCCAGCGGCTTGCCATCGAGCATCGCGCGACCGAGGTATTCGGCGGCACACCGCAGCAGCATCTGGCGCACCGGAGAACGAGCGTCCAGTGCCGGCGCAGCGTCAGCGGCGGCCAGGAAGTGATTCGCCAGCGGCGGCTCGAAACCCACAGCGCGGCCGAGTGTCGCCCGTGTTTTTACATCCAGCTTGTCGATCATGGCGCCGGCATTTTTGGCCAGCCAGCTGCGAAAACCGGGAATTGGCGACAGCGTGGCGAACGCCTTCAGCTTGGGGAATTCTTCCTTCAGCGTCTCCGCCACCCGCTTGATCAGCGAGTCGCCAAAACTCACGCCGCGCAAGCCTGCCTGCGTGTTGCTGATCGAATAAAAAATAGCGGTGGTGGCCTTGCTCAGATCGGTGGTGTCGGCCGACTCGTCCAGCAGCGGCGTGATGCTGTCGGTCATGCGGTCGACCAATGCTACTTCGACAAAAATCAGCGGATCGTCCGGCAGGCGCGGATGAAAAAAGCCGTAGCAGCGGCGGTCCGAGTCGAGCCGGTTCTTGACGTCGGCCCAGCTCTTGATGTCGTGCACCGCCTCGTAGCGGATCAGCTTTTCGATCAGCGATGCCGGCGAGTCCCAGCTGATACGGCGCAGCTCCAGAAAGCCCACGTCGAACCAGGTCGAGAACATGTATTCCATCTCGACATCCAGCGCCTGCAGCCGCTTGTCGGACTTGAGGTGCGGCAACAGGTCGGCGCGCAGGTCGACCAGAAAACGGATGCCTTCCGGAAACACGCTGAAGCGCTGCAGCAGACGCCGGCGCGGTGACACGGTGGCACGGCGATAGCGCACTTCTGCGACAGCCTCGTCGGGCGTGCCGACTGCACGGGCGAACTGCGCCTGGGCCAGCTGCGTTTTCTGCGAGTCGGCGACGAACTGCTCGCTCATCAGCAGCCACATGTCGCGTCGCTCGTCCTGCGTGGCGCCGGCGTACCAGCCGGCCACGCCGTGAGCGCGGCGTCCGCCTTCGACTTCGCTGACTTGCGGATCGACGATGGCCTTCAACTCCTGCAGCGTGCGGCGCAACACGCGCGGCGACAGCGCCTCTTCTTTCTGTCGCAAGGTAGCCGCCAGGCGTTCACGCGTACTGCGGGCCGGAGCCGGTGCCGGCATCGCCGCATCTGCAGCGGCCGTCGGCGTTTTCGCTGTCTTCTTGTCACCGCCAAGGCGCGACACGTTGCGGTTGAGCCAGTCCGCTGCGGTCACGATGCAAACCTCGATCGTTGGCTGCGGGCCAGCTCACGCAGCGCGTCGCGTTGCCGCGTCAGGTGGGTTCGCATGGCGGCATCCGCACCTTCGCTGTCGCGGCTTTTAAGCGCTGCGAACACCGTCATGTGCTCCGACAAACTCTGCGCCATCCGGCCCGGTGCGCCCAATGATTGAAGCCGCGACAGCTTGAGGATCTTGCGCAGATCGGCGATGGCTTGCGCCAGCCAGCGGTTGTCTGCCAAAGCGATGATCGCCTCGTGGATGGCGAAGTTGGTCGCGTAGTAGTCCTGTATGCGGCCGGCCTGCGCATGCTCGCTCAGCCGCTCGTGCAGCACAGCGAGGTCGACCAGATCGGCATCGCTGGCATTGCGGGCCGCCTCGTAAGCGCAGCGCCCTTCCAGCAGCGCGATGACCGGGAATATCTCGTCGAGGTCCTGCTCGGTGACTTCACTGACGAAGCAGCCGCGACGCGGTTCATGGCGCAGCAGGCCTTCCGAGGTCAGCACCTTCAAGGCCTCGCGCAGGGGCGTACGCGAAATGTTCAGCCGTTCACAGAGTGCGACTTCATCGAGAAAGCTGCCGGGCGCTAGCGCGCCGGCAAAGATCTGCTCGCGCAAGGTGCTGGCAACTTCTTCGTGAAGGGAGCTCTGGACGAGACGCATGGCGGGTGGGACTCCGGTGTAGTGCGGCCGAGACATTGAGGCTGCACACGGAGGAACGGTAGCAGGTTGGTTGGCACGCCGGTCTCGGTAATTACCCATAATTACGAGTAATTATTAGAGCGGACTTGCGCTCGCTTTGTGGGTGTCACGTTGTTTTGGCGGCGGCAGGTCTCTCGGGGCACACCCTCGTTTGAAGCTGATTGCTTATTCGGGTAGGTCTCTGCCCGCGCGGCCATAGGCGCGCAGCAATGCAGGCCACAGCGATTTTCTTTTTGGCTTGTCGGGGCTCATCGCCTCATCCATCAGTTTCTCAAGATGACCTATGGCTGCTTTCCCTCCAAGGTCACCCAATGCCTCGATAGCACCACTTGCGATGAGCAGGTCTGGGCCATCCGCATGGGCTCTGAGGTGCACCGCCAACTCCGTTTTGGTCGTCGCGTTCAACATCTTCATTCGTACTCCGTAATTTATCTACCCGACTCCACATTTGCATCATTCTTCATTGCTGTGTGGATCAGTCCGGCCAAGCTGACGTCGCGTTTGCGAGCCCCTGCCCGCCGAGCGGCACGGGTTGCCTTTGAGCAGTCTGAAACCAACAACCCATGAAGGCTTCGACAGATTGCCAGACCGAGAAGCGGTTCAGATGCGCGGATCCGGGGAGATGGTCCGGTACACCTGTTAGCCGAGCACGTCCTTTGCGGCCTTGCATGCATTGGCCAACTGCTCACGCATCAGATCGACACAGGCCAAGTCGCCGCGAACCAATGCATTGCGGATCTTCACCGTCTGTGCGAACGATGCTGCCATTCGTCCCTCGCGCGACATTGCAATGCGGCGAAGCCGGCGCACCGGGCCTAGCAAACTGTCGTGAGTGCGATGCAGCACGCTGTTGTCGGCAAGTGACATGACCGTTGCGTAGAAGTCGTCCAGTTCGCGCACGTAGGCGATCGGGTCGGCCGCATCGACCTTCAATCGCATCGTGTCGACCGCCTGGTTCAAGCGCGCACGACCAATGTCATTGATGTTTTGCGCAGCGAGCGCGACTGCAACTCCCTCGAGCGCTGCGCGCACCGTGTAGATCTCGTCGACGTCGCGCACCGTCACCTCGCGAACGAAGACGCCAACGCGGGGGACGATCGTCACCAACCCTTCCCTTTCAAGCTGTGCAAAAGCTTCTCGCACAGGGGTACGGCTGACGCCAAGTTGCTTGGCAAGCTGAATTTCCAGCAACCGGCTTCCCGGGGCGAGCAGATTGCCGACGATGGCCTCTCGCAATGTTGGAACGACAACTGCATCGCTGAGCGCATCCGGTGCTGAAACCTCACGACGAGGCGTCGCGTGATACCGCGTCGCGATTGCCACCAGCTGTTCGTCGGTAGTCAGTCGACTGGTCATGAAGGGCAAGGGAATGTCCACATGGACATCGGTTCAACGTGTGTATACAGTGTATTCACTGAATTCTCTTGGCCGTTAAAGCCGTCAATTATGCAGAACACCTCCTCCTCCGCCCCCGTTTCCATCCAGGAGGCGGACGGCGTCCTGACCTTCACTCTCGACAACCCGTCCGCTGGCAATGAGGTCACCGGGGCAATGTTTGAGGCGATGCTCGGCGCACTTGCACAGCAAGCAGCGCAACCTACGGCGCGGGTGCTCAGACTCCGGGCAAATGGCACAACCTTCTGCACCGGCCGGGAACGTTCCGGCCGGGATGCCGCATCGATTCACGCCGAAGTGTCTCGGCTGATTGCACTCAAAAAGGCGCTGCGCGGCACCTCGCTCATCACCATCGCAGAAGTCCAGGGAGATGCGCACGGATTTGGCCTCGGTATCGCCATCCTCTGCGATTTCACGCTCGTGTCCAGCTCGGCAACCCTCGCGTTCCCGGAAATGCGCAAGGGCCTGCCGCCAGCCGCGATCATGGCCTACCTCGGGCGCTACAGCCTGCCTAAGGCATGCTTTCCACTGGTCCTTTTCGGCGATGCGTTCACGCCTGCGCAAGCACTTGAAGCCGGTTTCGTTACCCGCGTCTGTGCACCTGATGCATTGACCTCCGATGCAGAGACCATCGTCAATCGAATCCTGTCCTTGGATGCAGATGGCGCGCGTCAATGCAAGGGGTTCTTTCAACAAGCTGAGGAGGGCACGCTTGAGCAGAACTTCAACTTGGCCACCGAGACGCTGGTTGTCCGCAGCCTTCGTCTGATGGACCAAGCCCGCAAGTGATTTAGACCGCGCAGACCGCGCAATTGCGGTCCTAGATCGTCTGTCCCGATTCCCACTACAAAAGCTGGAGACACCATGTCCGTCAACGCAGGCGCCCGACTCGATCGACTACCGCTGTCCCAATTTCACCGCAGGATCATGCGGCTGATCGGCATTGGCATGTTCTTCGACGGCTTCGACATCTACATCGCGTCGACGGTGCTCGGCACGACGCTCAAAAGTGGCTTCTCGACCATGGGGCAGAACGCCTTGTTCGTGTCGATAACCTTTCTCGGAATGATGCTCGGCTCGTTTGGCACCGGCTTTTTGGGGGACCGATTCGGACGGCGCTTTACCTATCAGGCCAATCTCGCGTTGTTCGGGATCGCCTCGCTGGCGTCCGCGTTTGCACCGACCATGGCTTTCCTCATCGTCTGCCGATTTTTCATGGGCTTGGGGCTGGGGGCCGAGAACGTTGTTGGCTACTCGACGCTTGCCGAATTCGTGCCACCGGCGGCGCGCGGTCGACTGCAAGGGTGGATGGCCACTTTCGTCGTGACCGGCCTTCCGGTGAGTGCGTTGCTTGGTCTGTTGCTGGTGCCGAGTTTCGGTTGGCGAGTGATGTTCGTGGTGGGTGGACTGGGTGCGTTGGTGGTTTGGTACTTGCGCAAGTCGCTCCCCGAATCGCCGCGGTGGCTCGAGTCGGTTGGCCGCAGCGCAGAGGCCGAAGCGCTGATGACATCGATCGAAAAGGAAGTATCGGCGGAGAAAGGCGCGCTGAGCGCACCGTCCGCCGCTCCGACAGTCGCCGTGTCGCGTTCGTTTTCCACCCTCATGACCCGCCAGATGCTCGTGCGACTGTTCGTCGGATCGGTGGTTCTGGTCGTTATCAACACGTTGCTCTACGGGTTCGTGACCTGGCTGCCCACTTTCTTCGTGAGCGAAGGCATGACCATCGCGAAGTCGCTCGGTTTTGCGCTCTTGATGTCGTTTGGTGCACCGGTCGGCGCGAGCATCGGAGCGCTCACTGCAGACCGCTGGGGACGCAAGCCCATGATCATCGGTGCGTCTGCGATCGCTGCCATTTTCGGCGCGATCTATCCCTTCGTGCGTGACCCGGTCCTCTTGCCGATCGTCGGTCTTTTGCTGGTCATTCCGATCTATGTGCTGGTCGCGCTGCTATTTGGCATGTACGTGCCCGAACTCTTTCCGACCGAGGTCCGCCTCCGCGCATCGGGCATCTGCAACACCTTCGGTCGAGGAGCGACCATCGGCACCCCGTTTCTCGTGGTCTCGCTCTACTCTCAATACGGAGTCCTCGGCGTTCTCACGATGATGATTGCACTGCTCGCGATCCAGATTCTCGTTGTCGCGTTTCTCGGCATCGAATCAAGCCGCCGCGCGCTCGAAGAGGTCAGCGCAGTCTCCACCGACCCGGCTTCGGCGCAACGCCCAGGCGGTTTGCCCAAAGCGTCCCTTTGAACTTACGAACACTGACATCTCACGAAGGACTCGCTTGTGACCGACACCACCCTGCACCACGCCAAACTTTTTATCAACGGCGAGTTCGTCGATGCTGCTTCGGCTGCAACGATGCCGATCGTCGACCCCTCGACGGGCAGGTCAATTGGCGCACTCGCCGCTGCCGGTGAGGTCGATGTCGACCGCGCCGTGCTCGCCGCGCAACGGACCTTTGACGAAGGTGTGTGGCGAGACAAGTCGGTCCATCACCGCGCCAAAGTGCTCAACAAGTTTGCCGACCTCTTCGAAGCCGACATCGAAGCGTTCTTCCGTTTGGAGACGCTCGGCAACGGACGGCCCATCAGCGAGACGCGTGCGCAGATCGCGCGGCTGCCGCAGTTCTACCGCTACTTTGCCGCACTGGCGTTGACGCGTCGCACCGATGTCATTCCGGTCGAAGGTGACTATCTTTGCTACACGCAGCGCGTGCCGCTGGGCGTCGTCGCGCTGATGACCTCGTTCAACCATCCATTGATGATCTTGTCCAAGAGCCTGGCTCCGGCGCTGGCGACTGGTAACAGCGTGGTCATCAAGCCGTCGGAGCAGACACCGCTGACGACCGTTCGGCTCGTTGCCTTGCTCAAGGAAGCAGGCGTACCGGACGGTGTGGTGAACGTCGTGAACGGCGAAGGCCGGGTGGCGGGTGCAGCGTTGGCCAGCCATCCCAAGGTGAAGAAGATCGTCTTCACCGGCGGTACCGACGTGGGCCGCGGAATTGGCGAAGCGGCAGCTCGCAACTTCGCGTTGACAACGCTGGAACTCGGCGGCAAGGGCGCCGTCATCATGTTCGACGACCTCGACATTGACCGTGCAGTAAACGGAGCGGCATTTGCTGCGTTCATCGGAGCGGGGCAAACCTGCGTTTGTGGCGCACGCATTCTCGTGCAACGCAGCATGTACCCCAAGTTCCTTGAAAAGTTCAAGACAAAGGTCGAGTCGATCCGCGTGGGGGATCCCGCCGATCCGCGAACACAACTCGGCCCCGTCATCTCCGAACGATCGCGAGCACGTGTGCTCGCCATGCTGGACCGAGCGGTCAATGCGGGCGCCAAGGTGCTCGCAGGCGGTCAAGTGGCGACCGGTGCGGGGGCCGGCTTCTATATCCAAGCAACCGCACTGTATGACGTCGACCCCGATTCGGAAATTGGTCAGGAAGAAGTGTTTGGTCCTGTCACGGTGGTCATGCCGTTCGACGACGAGGCCGATGCATTGCGCATCGCGAACGGCACGCGGTTCGGGCTGGCTGCTTCCATCTGGACGAACGACGTGGCACGTGCGCACCGCGTTGCGAACAAGCTGACGTTCGGCATCCTGTGGATCAACGATCACCACCGGCTGGACCCGGCCTCGCCGTGGGGTGGTTTCAAGCAAAGCGGCGTGGGCCGCGAGACGGGTATCGAGTCCTATGACCAGTTCACCGAGCCGAAGGCAATTACCGTCAACACCAGCGGGGTGACGGTCGATTGGTACAAGGATGACGGCCAGGCCAAGCGCTTGAACTGATTGCAAGCGACGGGCGTCTCACGCCTGGCGTCTCATGCCGATGCGGCTGGCTCGAGAATTCCTCGACACTGCACGACAGTCGCTGCGGGAGGCCAACTTCGCGGGTACGCGCCTTTGTCTGGTGCTGTGCCTGGTCGGCGCGGGTGATCTGGTGCGCGCTGCCGCCGAGCTGCACGAGCTGAGGCGGTTGGAGCCCGATATGGTGGCTGCGCGCCTGGGAGGCAGGTGACTGGCTGGTGACGCTGAAGTGCGTCAGCGCGAGATCGCTTTCCTTGATGCGGCCAATTGTCAAGCGACCCCGTGAGGGGAGTGTTCGCGCGAGGCACCATGCCGAGCCGGGGGCCATCCGCGGACGGCCGTCGTCCCCTGAGCGCGCGCGGATTTCTCGGCATCAGCATCACGATGCCTCAAAGACTTCGAAGCGAGCACTAGATCCAGGGTCGTCTTCCAGACCCGCGACGCTCTGTCATCCGCCCGCCAGCGCAAGCACCATCGCCAGCCTGTTGTGCCGCTCGACCAGCGGTCCTGCGTCCACTGTCACCAACTGCCCCTCGCGTACCACCACACGTCCGTTCACCACCGTGTATGCGGCTTGCGGACTCGCGCACAACAGCAGGCTGGCGACCGGGTCGTGCACCGCGCCACCGGCGAAGGCGACGGTGTTCAGGTCGAACAGCGCCAGGTCCGCACTCATGCCCGGAGCGAGATGACCGATGTCCGGGCGCCCCAGCACTTCGGCGCCGCCGCGGGTGGCAATCGCCAGCGCATCGCGCGCCGTCATTTCGGCCGGACCGTGATCGCAACCGAAGGGTTCCAGCGAGCGCCCGACGCGTGCCAGCAGCAGCGCCTGACGCGCCTCGTTGACCATGTGCGCGCCATCGTTGCTGGCACTGCCGTCGACACCCAGTCCGACCGGCACACCTGCATCCAGCATCCGGCGGACAGGTGCGATGCCCGATGCCAACCGCATGTTGCTGCACGGGCAATGCGCCACGCCGGTCTTCGTCTTTGCGAACAGCGCAATGCCTTCTGCATCGAGCTTCACGCAGTGCGCGTGCCATACGTCGTGGCCGAGCCAGCCCAGGTCTTGTGCGTACTCGGTCGGCGTGCAGTTGAACTTCTCGCGGCTGTAGGCGATGTCATGGTCGTTTTCGGCGAGGTGCGTGTGCAGCCGAACGCCCTGGCCCTTGAAGGAGCGCGCGAGCAGTGCCGATTCGCGCATCAGGTCGCGGCTCACGCTGAAGGGCGAGCAAGGCGCCACGGCCACGTTGGTCATCGCGCCGTGCGACGCATCGTGAAAGGTTTCGATCAGCCGCTGCGTGTCTTTCAGGATATCGGCTTCGCGCTCGACCACGCTGTCGGGCGGCAGGCCGCCTTGCGATGCGCCGACGCTCATGCTGCCGCGCGTCGCGACGAAGCGCATGCCGATGTCACGCGCCGCCTCGATGCTGTCGTCGAGCCGCACGCCATTGGGATAGATGTACAGATGGTCGCTGCTGGTGGTGCAGCCTGAAAGCAGAAGTTCGGCCATCGCGATCTGCGTCGACACCCGCACCATCTCCGGCGTGAGACCGGCCCAGATCGGATACAGACCGCGCAGCCACGAGAACAGTTCGGCATCCTGCACGGCGGGAATGGCGCGCGTCAGCGACTGGACCATGTGGTGGTGCGTGTTGATCAGTCCCGGCACCACCAGATGGCCGCGCGCATCGATGACTTCGTCCGCCGTTTGCGGCAGCTGGTCGGCCGGGCCGATGGCCTCGACGACGTGGTCGCGCAGCAGCACCGAGGCGTTGCGCAGCTCTTTTCTCGCGTCGTCGAAGGTGGCCACGCAGTCGGCATTGCGGATCAGCAGAGTGGTCATGGCGGGCGAGAATAGAGGGTGGAGACAACACAAATGATCGCATCGAAACCTCTCGCTGAACTGGCCGATCCGCAGATGGAACCGCGTCGCTTTCTCGAACAGCTTTATCGCATTGCCGTGCAGCGCGCCTTGCCGCTGGCCAGCATGGGCGCCTACCTGCCCAAGCCGCCCGATCCCGCCAAGGGCCGCACGCTGGTCATCGGTGCCGGCAAGGCCGGTGGCTCGATGGCGCAGGCGCTCGAAGCGCTGTGGCCGGCCGACGCGCCCATGTCGGGCCTGGTCGTCACGCGCTACGGCCACGTTCCACCGCGGCCTGAAGGATTGAAGCAGCGCGTCGAACTGGTCGAGGCGTCGCATCCGGTGCCGGACGAGGCCGGCATGAAGGCCGCCGAACGCATCCTCGCGCTGACCGAAGGCTTGACTGCCGACGACCTCGTGCTTTGCCTGATCTCCGGCGGCGGCTCGTCGGTGCTGACACTGCCGGCCGAAGGCATGACGCTGGCGGACAAGCAGCGCGTGAACCAGCAACTTCTCGACAGTGGCGCTCACATCGGCGAGATGAACTGCGTGCGCAAGCACCTGTCTCGCGTGAAAGGCGGGCGGCTCGCCGCAGCTTGCGCGCCGGCACGGGTCGTCACGCTGACGATCAGCGATGTGCCCGGCGACGACATGGGCATCATCGCCAGCGGACCGACCGTCCCCGACGACACGACCTGCGCGCAGGCCTTGGCGATCCTCGACCGCTACAAGATCGACATTCCGCCGGCCGTGCGCGCCGGCCTCGAAAGCGGTGCGCTGGAAACGCCGAAGCCGGGCGATGCCGTGTTCAAGGGTCACACCGCACACCTGATCGCGACGCCGCAGCAATCGCTCGAAGCCGCCGCGGTTGCGGCGCGTGCGGCCGGCATCGAGGCATACATCCTGAGCGACGAGATGGAAGGCGAATCGCGCGAAGTCGGCAAGGTGCATGGCGCGCTGGCGCGTGCGGTGGCGCAGCGCGGCCAGCCGTTCGCCAAGCCGTGCGTGATCTTGTCGGGCGGTGAAACCACCGTCACCATCCGGCCGCGCCAGCCCGGTCAACCCAAAGGCCGTGGCGGCCGCGCCGGAGAGTTCTGCATGGGCCTGGCCGGTGCGTTGATGGGCCAGGCCAACGTGTGGGCACTGGCCGCCGACACCGACGGCATCGACGGCGTCGAAGACAACGCCGGTGCCTTCGTCACGCCCGACACGCTGGCGCGTGCGGAGGCAAGGGGTCTCAAGCTGGCACCGCATCTCGACCGCAACGATGCCTACGGTTACTTCGACGCCATCGGCGATCTGCTCGTCACCGGGCCGACACACACCAACGTCAACGACTTCAGGGCGCTGCTGATCCTGTGACAACCGAAACGTCGCCATCGGTGCTGTTCGTGTGCACCGGCAACATCTGCCGCTCGCCGACCGCGCATGCGCTGCTCGTGCACAAGGCGCAGGAAGCCGGTTTTGCGGTGCGCGTCGACAGCGCCGCCGTCTCAGACGAAGAGCGGGGCAATCCGGCCGACCGACGCTCCGTTGCCGAAGCCAAACGCCGCGGCATCGCGATGCCCGATCACCGTGCGCGGCAGATCACTGCAAAAGACTTCGACAGTTTCGATCACGTTGTCGGCATGACGCGCGCGCACGCTGCGGCGCTGCGCCGCATTGCGCCGGTGCACGCCAGCAAGGTGGCTTTGATGATGGACTTTGCAGGGGCGCAAGATCGCGACGTGCCCGACCCCTGGTACGGCGACCAGGCCGCTTTCATTGAAGCCTTCGACATGATCGAGGAGGGCGTCGACGGGTTGTTGGCGCGGCTGCGCCATTTGGCCGACGGGGGTGCTGCCGGTTAGGGCTGTACGCGTTGCGTCGCCTGCTTGCGGCGCGGTCCTTGCGCCCGTCCGCCCACTGCGGAGAATCATCCAACGTCACCACAAACCGAGGAACCGATATGGCGATCACGACAGTCAAGTCCGGTGAGACATGGGCTGCAGGCGACCTCTACGAAAGCTACGTCGGCCGATGGAGCCGCGCTGTAGCGCAGGCGTTCCTGCCCTGGCTCGACGTGCCCGCAAGCTCGCGCTGGCTCGACGTCGGATGCGGCACCGGCGCACTCACCGAATCCATCCTCGCGCATTCGCACCCGGCTGCGGTGGTGGGCGTCGATCTGTCACCGGACTTCATCGCGTATGCACGCGCCCACGTCGCCAGCCCGCTCGCCACATTCGAAGTCGGCAATGCACAGATCCTGGCGCTTCAAGGGCCGCGGTTCGATGCGGCGGTGTCTGCGCTGGTTCTCAATTTCTTGCCGGAGCCCGGCCTTGCGGTGCGGGCGATGGCGGGCAGGGTCCATCCCGGCGGGCGGGTCGCGGCCTACGTGTGGGACTACCGGGGGCAAATGGAGCTCATGCGGTACTTCTGGGATGCCGCCATCGCCCTCGACCCAGCCGCCGGCGCACTCGACGAGGGATTGCGCTTCCCGCTGTGCCAACCGGATCCGTTGCAGGCGCTGTTCGCCGATGCGGGGCTGGTTGACGTCGACGTGCGCGCGCTCGACGTACCAACCGTGTTCCGCGACTTCGACGACTACTGGAGTCCGTTCCTGGCCGGAAACTTTCCAGCGCCAGCCTATGCGATGTCGCTGGGCGGAGAGGCCCGCTTGGCGTTGGGTGAGCGGCTTCGTTCGACGCTGCCCGCAGCGGCGGACGGATCCATTGCGCTGGTCGCGCGCGCCTGGGCGGTGCGAGGCACAGTGCACAGCACGGCGACCTGAGGCGAATGTGTTCGGGAACGAATATTGCACCGCTCGCTGATTGCGAAATGAGTCACTCGCAGGCAGGATATTGATGCACTGCGGGGAAGTTTTGCTGTCCCGCTTTTCTGGTGTCACGCGCCGCCCATGTTCTTCCTCTGGCCTCAGTACCTCTGGTTTTTGCCGGCGCTTGCACTGCTGCCGGTGGCTTATGTATGGCTGCAGCGGCGTCGGGGCAGCGCGGCTTTGCGCTACAGCAGCCTGGGTGTCGTCCGCGCGGCTGCATCGGGCCGCGCTTGGCGGCGGCACCTGCCGCCTGCACTGCTTTTGCTGGCCTGCGTCGGGTTGCTTTTCGCTGCGGCGCGCCCGGTGGCGCGCGTGCCGCTGCCATGGGCCCGGTCGTCGATCCTGCTGGCCATCGACGTGTCGCTCAGCATGCGTGTCACCGACGTCAAACCGAGCCGCATCGTGGCGGCGCAAGAGGCCGCCAAGTTGTTCCTGCGGGAACTGCCGAAAAATATCGAAGTCGGGCTCATCACCTTCGCCGGCAGCAGCACGGTCACCCAGCGTGCGACGCTCGACCGCGAGTCCGTTGCCGCCAGCATCGATGCCTTCCAGATGCAGCTCGGCACGGCCATTGGCGATGCCATCGTGGTGAGTCTGGCGGAGCTGTTCCCCGATGACGGCATCGATCTCGCAGAGATGACATTCGGCAGCAGACCGCAGGGCCGCGGTCTCGACGACAAGGCCAAAACGCCGCCCAAGCAGGTCACGCCCGTGGCGCCGGGCTCGTACGGTTCCGCAGCGATCATCCTGCTGAGCGATGGCCGTCGAACCTCGGGCATCGACACGCTGGCGGCCGCCAAGATGGCCGCCGATCGTGGCGTTCGCATCTACGTGGTGGGTCTGGGAACGGTGGACGGCGACATATCGACACCCGACGGGATGGCGATCTACATGAAGCTGGACGAACCGACGTTGCGCGAAGTGGCGCGCATGACCGGTGGCGAATACTTTCACGCCGGCACCGCAGAGACGCTGCGCACCGTCTACCAGAACCTGGGCTCGCGCGTGGTGGTGCTGAAGCGCGAGACAGAACTCACCGGCTTGGTGACACTGTTCTCTGCGGTAATTGCGATCGCAGCCGCCGCGCTGTCCATGCTCTGGTTCGGGCGATTCACCTGAAAGCTGCCGAGGCGCCCGGTGCCGCGAAAGTTCAGAACAGACTCGCGCCGATGTTGATCAAGAGGGCGAGCACGGTCGTATTGAACAGGTAGGCCAAGATGCAATGCACCGAGCCGATGCGACGCATCATCTTGGAGACGAATGACACGTCGGCCGTCTGGCCCGAGGTGCCGATGACGGCGGCAAAGTAGAAGAAGTCCCCATAGTCCGGCTCGTCGTCCTCTGGAAAGCTCAAGCCTGGTTTGCGTCCGTCGGATTGCGCCGCGTAATAGTCGTGCGCATAGTGCAGCGCGAACATGATCTGGGTGAATGTCCAGGAAGACACGACCGTCAGTGCCGCGAGTCCGATATGCGCGACCTTCGCTGTACCGTGCATGTCCTTGACCACCGTGAGTTCGCCGCCGATGGCAGCAAGACTCGCAATGGCAGAGATCACGACCAGGGTCAGAATCACGAACTGCCCTTCGTCCTGTGCCCTTGCCCGGTAGCGCATGTGTTCGCGGGACGACCGGGTCATCATGCTGACCGCAAGAAAGACATAGAGCATCGCACCCGTGTTCCATGCGATCAGCAATCGGGTGACCAGATGCGCTTCGAGCCGTGCGGGGAACAGCACACCCACCAGGATTGCGGTGAGCGTGGCGACGAGCAGGCGGGGCCGGGCCCGCAATTGCCGGTAAATGCGGTTGTGTCGAAGTTTCATCGCGCTGAAGAAAAGCCATGGAGGGAATGGGTCGGAAAGTGCAACTCGAACCGGGCACCGCCCAGCGCCGAGCTCTGCACCACCAGGCGCCCGGCATGAGCTTTCGCGATCTCGCGAACGATCGCCAGGCCAAGGCCGCTGCCTTCGGCCTCGACGCTGTTACCACGTTGGAATCGCTGGGTGATGCGTTCGCGGTCGGCAGGCTCGATGCCCGGCCCACTGTCGTCCACCGCGATGAACGCGTGGCCTGTGCCAACGGACACGCTGACGTTCACGCGGGCGCCAGACACGCAGTACTTCAGCGCGTTGTCCAGAAGGTTGTTGACGGCCTCGCGGACAAGCGCTGCATCGACCATCACCCAGGCGTGGTCCGAAGCGTCGTCGAAGCCGAAGTCGAGTCCCGCCGACAACGCGCGGAAGACCCACTCGCGCGACGCCTCGAAAGCCAGCACTCTCAAGTCGACGCGGTCCCGGCTCGCGTCGCTTTGCGCTTCCGGCTCTGCGCGGGAAAGCAGCAGCAATTGATTGGCCAGTCGCACCGCGCGCTGCGCTGATTGCTGCAGTTCGACGACCGATATCCGCATCACCGGAAGACTCTCGCTGCGCAAGGCCTGCTCGGCCTGCAATTTCAGCGCGGTCAGAGGGGTTCGAAGCTGGTGCGCGGCGTTGGCGATGAACGCGCGCTGTGCCTGGCCTGCCAGTTCGAGGCGACCGATCACCGCATTCAATGCTTCGATCAAAGGGCGCAATTCGGCCGGGAGGCCGTTCTCAGGCACCGGTTGCAAGCTTCGGTGGCTCATGTCGCGCAATGCGTTGCCGAGCGACAGGATGTTGCGGGTCTGAAAAAAGATCACGCGGTGCAGTACCCAGCCTGCGAGCAACAGCAACACCAACTGCGGAATCCATACGGCCAGCAGAATCTCGCCCGCAAGGTGGCGACGTTTGCGCGTGGTCTCTCCGACCATCACCGAGACCTGTTCGCCCGCACTGGCGAGCGGCACGTCGACGATGGCCCAGCGCATGGCGTGGCCGCCCAGGTCCGCATCGAACAGGCGCGCATTGCGAAACACTTCCGGCGCCTCAGGCTCTCGCGGCGCTTCTGACACTCCGGCGATGTAGCCGCTGCGCGAACCGACCACGCGATACACGGTCTGGTCTTCGTCGTCCCACTGGAACATGGCCTCGGCAGAGCGCGGCAGGTCGAGTCCGGCGCGCGGGCCGATCTGTCGCACCGCCTGTGCCAGGCTGTTGGCCGAGTCGTAGAGCCAGCGGTCGAACACCTCGTGCACGTAGTAGCGCGTGATGCCGTAAGAGAGCGCGCCGCTGAGCAGGAAGAGCGCTGCCATGCGCCAAAGCAAACGTGTTTCCAGGCGCCGCTGCAGGCTGTCGTCGGGGCTCCGGGTGGGCGCTCTCACGCCACGCTCGCCAAACGGCGCAGCAGGTAGCCGAAGCCACGCACCGTCACGATCTCGACATCGTGGCCGGCGATCTTCTGGCGGATGCGGTGCAGGTAGACCTCGATGGTCTTGCCGGCCACGTCGCCATGAAAAGCCATCAGCGTTTCAGTCAGCTGGGCTTTGGTGACCACGCGGTCGACGTTGCCCATCAGGCGCTGCAGCAGCTGGAACTCGCGCGGCGTGAGGCTCAGTGGTACGCCGTCCAGGCTGATGCGTGCGGCATCGGACATCAGGCATAGCGCGCCGGCGGACAACCGCTGCGCCTGTGGATGGCCGCCGCGCCGCAGCACGGCCTGGATGCGTGCGTCGAGTTCGGCCATGTCGAAAGGCTTGACCACATAGTCGTCTGCGCCGGCACGCAGCCCACCGACGCGCTGGTGCTGCTCGTCGCGTGCGGTCAGCACGATGACAGGCAGCGAGTTGCCGGCTTCGCGGATCTGCCGCAGCACGTCGCTGCCGTCCATGTCCGGCAACCCCATGTCGAGCATTACCAAGGCCGGCAGGTCGCGCCGCATGCTCACGAGCGCCTGCGCGCCGTTGTGCGCCTTCAGCACTCGGTAGCCTCGATGCTGCAGCTCGCGGCCCAGCAGCTCCGCAATTTGAAGGTCGTCTTCGACGATAAGAATCAGGGCGTCCACTGCGCGACTCTAGGCGATGCGGCCGTTATCTATTTTTAAACCACGACCCTTAGGCTGCGCCCCTCTCCGGCTTCGTGGCAGCGCCCCTCAATGAATATCTCGCGTCGATCTGCACATGCCGGCTGGCGGACGCTCACCGTCCTTTTGCTCGTGCTGGCAGTGGGCATTGGCATTGGTACGGAAGTCGCGCGCCACAAGGCGGTGCTGGATGCAGGAACAGCGTCCGCCCCCAGCCCAGCCGTTGCAGCGGCGGCCACGACCGCCCCGTCGGGATCCGGTTTGCTGCGCTATGCCCGCGACGCACCCGAGCTCGCATCGATCCGCATCACGCCGGTCGAGGCTGTGCCACTGCCGGCGCTGCCGCCGGCCAATGCCCACCTGGCCTATGACGAAGACGTGACGGCCAGGGTCAGCTCGCCGGTCGCGGGTCGCGTGGTTCGTCTGATGGTCCAGGCCGGTGACCGCGTGCGGCGTGGCGCCGCGCTGGCTGAACTTGACTCGCCCGACCTGGCGTCGGCCCAGTCCGACCTGGCCAAGGCGAAAGCCGACGAGGCGCACAAGCGGCAGAGCGTCGAGCGCACCCGGGCGCTGGCCGAAACCGAAACCGGTTCGCGCAAGGACAACGAGGCGGCCGAGGCCGATTTGCAGCAGGCCGTCGCAGAGACCCGTCGCGCTGCCCAGCGGATGAACAACCTGGCAACGGCAACGGCAACGGCAACGGCAACGGTCAGCGGTTCAGGTCGCTTCGTGCTCCGGGCGCCGATCGACGGCGTGGTGGTCGACCGGCAGATCAACGCCGGCATGGAAGTGCGCCCCGATCTGGCCAACCCGCTGTTCGTCATCACCGACACGGCAAAACTCTGGGCCTTGGCAGACGTGTCCGAAACGGCCTTGAATGCGGTGCACGCGGGGCAGCCGGTGGAACTCGAGGTCGATGCCTGGCCCGGCCAGCGTTTTGCCGGCGTGGTGCGCCACGTGGGCGCCGCGCTCGATGCCGCATCGCGTCGCCTGCAGGTGCGTTGCGAGATCGCCAACGCCGACGGCCGGCTCCGAGCAGAGATGTTCTCGCGCGTGGCTTTTCTCTCCGACACGCAGGCGACGGCAATTCGGGTACCGAACGGCAGCCTGGTGCTCAACGGTATGCAGAACTTCGTCATCGTGGAGCAGGAGCCGGGCGTTTTCGCGCGGCGGCCGGTGCAACTCCGCTGGAGTGGGCCTGACACCACCTATCTGTCCGCAGGCCTGCACGCCGGTGATCGGATCGTGTCCGAAGGCGCGCTCTTGCTGGCGTCCGAGTTTCCTGCCCATGCTGAATAAGTTCGTTCGCTTCGTGTTGGCCCAGCCGGTCTTCGTGCTGGTGATGACGGTGGCGTTGGCCGCCTTCGGCATCAATGCGGTCCTGCACTTGCCGATCGAGGCCTTTCCCGACGTGCAGGATGTGCAAGTCCAGATCATCACTCTGAGCGCCGGCTCCGCGCCGGAAGAGGTCGAGCGAACGCTGACGCTGCCGATCGAGCGCGAGATGACCGGTGTGCCGGGCGAGACCCAGTTGCGCTCGGTCTCCATGACCGGTCTGTCGGTGGTCACGCTGACCTTTGCAGATGGCACCGACAACTACTTCGCGCGCTCGCAAGTGCTGGAACATCTGGGCAACGTGACGCTGCCCACGGGTGTGCAGCCAACGCTCGCGCCACTCACCACCGCCGTCGGCGAGGTACTGCGCTATGTCGTGCAGGCGCCGCCGGACATGGCCGAGAACGACGTGCGTGCGCTGCAGGATTGGGTCGTACGCCCGGCCCTGCGCATGGTGCCGGGCGTGGCCGACGTGGCGAGCTTTGGCGGCACGGTCAAGGAGTACCAGGTGCTGGTGGACCCGGCACGGCTCAAGCGTTTCGGCGTGACCCTGGACCAGGTCGCGCTGGCCCTGACCAACAACAGCGCGAACGTCGGTGGCGGGGTGCTGCGCCGAGGCGACGAGGCGCTGGTCGTGCGCAGTATCGGACTGGTCGATTCGCTCGCCAGCATCGGCCAGGTGATCGTGCAGGCCAAGCAAGGCCGCACCGTGCTGGTGTCTGACATCGCCCAGGTGGAACTCGGCCACAAGCCGAGGTCGGGCATCGTCGCCTACGACGATCACGACAGCGTCGTCGAGGGCGTCGTGAGCATGACCAAGGGTCAAAACGCCGCCGTGGTGGTGGCGGGTGTCGAACAGGCCATGGCGGCGCTGGCGCCGCGCCTGCCGCGAGGCGTGACCTTGCCGGTGGTCTACACGCGGACCGACTTGATCCACCAGACGGTCGACACGGTGGTCGAAAACCTGGTGACCGGCGCCTTGCTTGTGATCGTCATCCTGGTCGTGTTCCTGCGCAACTGGCGTGCCGCGGTCATCGTCGCGACGGTGATCCCGCTGTCGCTGCTGTTCGCTTTCATCATGCTCGACCTGCGCGGCATACCGGCCAATCTGATCTCGCTCGGCGCTGTCGATTTCGGCATCATCATCGACAGCGCCGTCGTGCTGGTGGAGGCATTGATGGTCCGGCTCGCCCTGGACCGGAGCCTCTCGGTGACGGCGCCAGCGCACACGCCTTCGAGGCCCGGCGCCGCCGACCAGAAGGCGCTTACCTTTCATTCGCGGCTGCGGGTGTTGCGCGAAACCGTGGTGGACCTGGGCCGGCCGATCCTCTTCTCCAAGGGGATCATCATCATCGCGTTCCTGCCGATCTTCACCTTCCAGCGGGTCGAAGGAAAGATCTTCGCGCCCGTGGCTTTCACACTGACCTTCGCGTTGCTCGGCGCGCTCGTGCTGACCGTCACGCTGGTACCGACGCTGCTGCGTTTTGCCATGCGCGGCGCCAACATGGCCGAGCGGCGCAGCCAGTGGATGGAGCATCTGCAGTCGGGCTACCAGCGCCTGCTCTTGTGGGGTGGTGTGCGGCGCGTCATCGTCTTCACCCTGTCGCTGATGGTGCTGGGCGTGACGCTGTTGCTGGCGCCGCTGCTCGGCAGCGAGTTCTTGCCCAAGCTGGACGAAGGCAACATCTGGCTGGCCATCACCTTGCCGACCTCGACCGCCATCGACACCACCAAGCAGGTGGAGCGCAAGGTGCGTGCGGTGCTGCGCAGCTATCCGGAAGTGCGCCGGGTCATCACGCAGGTCGGGCGACCCGACGACGGCACCGATGCCAAGGGACCGAACAACCTGGAAATTCTGGCCGACCTGGTGCCGCGCAGCCAGTGGCACTTTGCCGACAAGCAGGCGCTGGTGGAAGACATGACTCGCCGCCTCAAAGCGCTGCCTGGCGTGCCGACCAATTTTTCGCAAGTGATCGAAGACAACGTCGAGGAGTCGTTGTCCGGCGTCAAGGGCGAGATCGCCGTCAAGATCTACGGGCCCGACCTGCAGGTGCTGGAAAAGAAGAGCGATCAGATCGCCGCCGTGCTGCGCGGATTGCGCGGGGCGGCCGACGTCGCAGCGATCCGCATCGGCGGCCAGAGCGAAGTCGACATCCAGGTCGACCGGCGGCGGCTCGCGCGGCTGGGCATCAGCGTAGCGGACGTCAACACGGTCATCGGCAGCGCGCTGGGCGACGTGGCGGTGAACAGCTTCTACGAGGGCGACCGGCGCTTCGACGTGACGATGCAAGTTGCGAAAGGCGCGCGCGCATCGATCGACGACATCGGAGCATTGCAGGTCAACCTGCCCGACGGCGCCGGCACCGTGTCACTCGACCAGGTCGCGCACATCGCATTGCGTCAGGGCGCCTCGCGGGTGAGCCGCGAAGGCGGCGAGCGCAATGCGTCGGTCAAAGCCAATCTGCTCGGGCGTGACCAGGGCAGCTTCATCGCCGAGGCGCAGCAGGCGGTGGCGGCACAGGTCGTGTTGCCGCCGGGCTACCGCATCACCTGGGGCGGCCAGTTCGAGAACCAGCAGCGCGCCGTCAAGCGGCTCGCCGTGATCGTGCCGATCAGCGCACTGCTGATTTTCTCGCTGCTGTTCTGGGCTTTCGGCTCGGTCCGGTACGCCTGCCTGGTGCTGGTGCTGGTGCCGTTCACCCTGATCGGCGGCATTGCCGGCCTGGCGATCGCGGGGCTTCACTTCTCGGTGTCGGCGGCGGTCGGCTTCATCGCGGTGGCCGGGATATCGGTGCAGAACGGCGTGATCATGGTGGAGCACATTGCCGACAACCTCGATGCGTCGGTCTCGCTTTTCGAGAATGCGGTGGCGGGCGCCGTCGCCCGGTTGCGCCCGATTCTGATGACGGCGCTGATGGCCGGCCTAGGCCTGTTGCCAGCGGCGTTGTCGCATGGCATCGGCTCCGAAACGCAGCGCCCGTTCGCCGTGGTGATCGTCGGCGGCGTGGTGTCGGCCACGCTGTTCACGCTGCTGTTGCTGCCATTGCTCTATCCGATCTTCGCGGGTGGCAAGCAGAAACGGCAAGAGGATTTCGAACCCGCTGTCGTTCCTGCTCCGGCTCCCGTTATTCCGGGCACACCATGATGTTCCTTCGAGATGGGTTTGCAGCGGTCTCGTTGGCGCTGGTCGCCGGCTGCGCTGTCGGCCCCGACTTCGTTGCGCCTCCAACACCGGCGCCGCCGGGCTACACCGCCGCGCCGGTTGCCGTGGTCACCCGCGGCACCGACATTCCGGCGCTGTGGTGGGAGCTTTTTCAGTCGCCCGCGCTGAGCCGACTGGTGGCGCGCGCGCTGTCGAACAACCCCGGGATCGAATCGGCCCAGGCCGCACTGAAGGCTGCGCGTGAAAACGCCGAAGCGCAGCGCGGCGCCTTCTTTCCGCAGGTCGGCGTGACAACGATGTCGAGCCGGCAGTCCTCGTCCACCACGCTGTCGTCGCCGCTAAATGACAACCGCTACATCTTCAACCTGCACACGCCGCAGCTGAACATCGCCTACACGCCCGATGTCTTCGGTGGCAATCGGCGACTGCTCGAATCGCAGCAGGCGCAGGCCGACGCGCAGCAATTTTTATACGAGGCCACGCGCCTGACGCTGGCCGCCAACGTCGTCTTGGCTGCCGTCACCGAGGCATCGATTCGCGGACAGATCGCCGCCGCGAACGACACCGTGCAGCTGCAGCAACGCCAACTTCTGCTGCTGCAGCGGCAACGAAAACTGGGTGCCATCGGCATCGCAGACACCGCCGCCCAGGAAAGTCTGCTGGCGCAGACCCAGGGCGCGATGCTGCTGCTTGAAAAACAACTCGCGCTGCAACGCAACCAGTTGTCGACCCTGCTCGGTCTGCGGCCCGACGAGGCACTGCCAGAGCGTTTCGAGCTGGCCGACCTCGTGCTGCCCAAAGCGCTGCCTTTGAGCCTGCCGTCGCAACTGGCCGACCAGCGCCCGGATGTGCGCGCGGCGCTGGCGCAACTGCAGTCGGCCAGTGCGCAGATCGGGGTCGCCGTGGCCGCCCGTTTGCCGGCCATCACGCTCACCGCGAACGCCGGTTCGACCGCGCTGACGGTGGGCAGCCTGTTCGGACCCGGCACCGGCTTCTGGGCACTGGGCGCAGGACTCGTGCAACCGCTGTTCGATGGCGGCACGCTGCTTCACCGCCAACGCGCTGCCGAGGCGACCTATGAAGAGGCCAGGGCGCAGTACCGGGGTGTGGTGATCGGCGCCTTCCAGAGCGTTGCCGATGCGCTCCAGGCACTCGACCATGACACGCGGATGGTCGATGCGGCCGCGCAGGGCGAGGAGGCTGCCGCGCGGTCGTTGCGGGCTGCGCAACACCGCTTCAATACGGGTGACACCGGCTTGTTCGAAGTGCTCGGTGCCCAGTTGATCGAGAGCCAGGCCAAGAGCACGGCGGTGCAGGCGCGCGCGAGTCGCTATGCAGACACCGTCGCGCTGCTGCAGGCGCTCGGTGGTGGCTGGTGGAATCAGCCGGTCCCGCACTAGCGTCCTGAACCCTGGCGTCTTGAACGCTACCGTCTCGAACCGCGCTGCAGCACAGCGCGGCCCCGTTCATCCCCGTCAGCCCATGCGCGTGGGCAGCCAGAGCGCGATGATCGGGAACGCGATGAGGATCACCAGCCGCAGCATGTCGGTCACGATGAAGGGCAGCACGCCCTTGAAGATGGTCGTGAAGCTCACCTCTTTCACCACGCTCTTGATGACGAAGACGTTCATGCCCACCGGCGGATGAATCAGCCCGAGTTCGACCGTCATGACGATGATGACGCCGAACCAGATCGGATCGAAGCCCAGGTGCACGATCACCGGATAGATGATCGGCACCGTCAGGATGATCATCGCCATGGCGTCCATCAGGCAGCCGAGCACGAGGTACATCAGCATGATGAGCGCCAGCACCCCATAGCGGCCGATGCCCAGCCCGGTAAGAAACTCGGTCAGCTTTTGCGGGCTCTGCGTGATGGTCAGAAAGTAGCCGAAGAGCAGGGCGCCGATCAGCACAGTGAACACCGCTGCCGAGGTCCGCGTGGCCGAGAGCAAGGCCTCGCGAATCTTCGGCCCGTCGAGCTTGCCGCGTACCAGGCCGAGGATGAAGGCGCCGCTCGCGCCCACGCCGCCCGCCTCGGTCGGCGTGAAGAAGCCACCGTAGAGCCCGCCGATCACGAAGATGAAAAGCACCAGCGGCGCCCACACGTTCTTCAGGTCGACCAGGCGTTCCGACCAGGGTTTGTTCTCGCCGGCCGGCAGCCAGTCGGGCCGTACCTTGACGATGATCGCGATGGTGATGACGTACATCAGCATCGCCAGCAGGCCGGGGATGATGCCGGCCATGAAGAGCTTGCCGATGTCTTGCTGCGTCAGGATGGCGTAGACCGCGAGCACCGTCGACGGCGGCAGGATGGCGCCGAGCGTGCCGCCCGCGGCGATCACCCCGGTCGAAAACGACTGCGGGTAATTGAAGCGCCGCATCTCCGGATAGGCCACGGCAGAGAAAGTCGCCGCGGTGGCGACTGACGAGCCGCAAATGGCCGCGAAGCCGCCGCAGGCCAGCACGGTGGCCACGCCGAGTCCGCCCCGCAGGTGGCCGATCATCGAGTTGGCTGCCTTGAAGAGTTCGCGGCTCACGCCCGACACCGACACCAGCGCCCCCATCAGCATGAACATGGGGATGACGCCGAAGGTGTAGTCGGTGACGGTGCGCATCGAGGTCTGGCCGACCAGCTTGAGCGCGGGCATCGGCCCGACGATCCACGCATAGCCGGTGACACCGACCAGCCCCATCGCCATGCCCACGGGCACGCGCAGCAGCATCAGCGCGAAGAGCGCGACGAAACCCAATACCGCTATCGCATCGGCGCTCATTCGTCTGCTCTCTGTTCAGGCTTGACTTCGTCCAGCTGCTCGGGGTGAAAGATAAGGCGATAGGTGCGGATGCCGATCAGCAGCACCGCGCAGACATCGCCGAACCAGGCGACCGCATAGAACGGCCAGGTCGGGATGTTCATGTCGTAGGTCTGCACGTTGTCGACGTAAGTGCCGCGCACCTTGTCGAACAGCATGGCGGTCTGCACCGCCACCACGAACAGCAAGACCAGCGTCGCGAAGACGTCGATCGCGCGCTTCATGCGCGGCCCGGCGGTCGACCACACCAGGTCGACCGTGATGTGGCTGCCGCGGTAGCTGGTCGCCGCGATGCCCCAGAAGATCAGGATGCCGAGAAACATCCGGCCGAAGTCGTAGGCATCGGGAATCGAGGTGTTGAAGAACTTGCGCAACACCACCGCGATGAAGATGTTCAGCGCAACCAGGCCGACGAAGATGGCTGCCAGCCATTCGATGCCGTTGATCATCCGGTCCATCACGCCGACCCGGCGCTTCTGGCCGGCCACAGGAGACACCGAATCCATCGACTACAGCGCCGCCTTGTTCTTTGCGAGACTGGCCTTGAGGCCGTCCATCACCGCTTTCGGATCCTGGCCGGCCTTCTTGACGGCCTCGCCCCACTGCACTTCTCCCGGCGCCGTCGCCTTGCGCCATGCATCGAGTTGCTCGGGCGTCAGCTTGTAGATCTCGTGGCCGGCTTGCGCGGCGATCTTGGCGTGTCCGGCAAACTCGAAGTCGGCCCACGGTGCGGCGACGCGCTCGGCCCATTCGCTGGTGCAGTGGTCGTCGATGACCTTTTTCTGGGCCGCCGACATGCTCTCGTATTTGTCCTTGTTCATGCCCCAGACGAAGGGCGTGACGTAGAGCGGCACATCCATGTGAAAGCTCACGACCTTGTCGATGCCGAAGAGGCCGATCGAGCCCCACGGAAAGGTGATGGCATCGGCCACGCCGCGCTCCAGCATGTCGCGCGATTCGGGCGCCGAGGCCTGCACGTTGGTGCCGCCGAGGGCCGTCACCATCTGGCCGATGGTGCTGGTGGCGGGCCGGATCTTCATGCCCTTGATGTCGGTGGGCAGCGTGATCTTCTTGCGCGCATGAAAGGTGCCGGGGTCGTGCACGAAGGCGAAGCAGAACTTGATGTCCTTCATTTCCTTGGCGGCGTACGGCCGGTACCACTCGTCGATGGCGGCGCTGCCACTCTTGCCGTTGGCGAACAGGAACGGCAGCGACGCGCCGGCCATGATCGGGAAGCGGCCGGGCTGGTAACCCGGGTTGATGTAGGCGAGGTCGGCGATGCCGTCGCGCGCCATGTCGTAGTGGTCGAACGCCTTGCCCAGTTGTTCCGAGGGGAAGAGCGTCGCGGTGATGCTGCCGTTGGACGCCTTCTTGATGTCGTCGGCCCAGGCCTGCAAGGAAGGGTTGAGCGGATGCTGCGCCGGCACCCAGCTCGACATCTTGAGGTTGACCGGCTTGTCTTGCGCGTGTGCGGGCAGGGCGGCGGTCAACGCTGCGGCCAGCGCGAGCAGGGCCGCGGGGAAACCAATGCGGGAAGTCTTCATTTCTTTGTCTCCTTGGATGTCGGAATCTGGGGGTGTTCGGATCGAATTCAGTTATGTTTTATAAGAACTGTGCGCTGCCGCCTATTCACGTTTTCCTTGGGTCGCCCGCTTGGGTAACCTATTGCCGAGTCAACTAAAACTGGAGCACAACTTGTCTGCAATCGAAACTTCCACCTCTTCGCCGTCCACAGCGCCAGTCGCTGTCGTGACCGGCGCAGCACGCGGCATCGGCCTGGCCGTTGCCAACTGGTTTCTCGCCCAGGGCCATCGGGTCGCGCTGCTCGATATCGACAAGACGACGCTTGCAACTGCAGCGGCCGGACTCGCGAATGACGCGGATGTGCTCGCATTGAGTTGCGATGTCTCCGATCCGGACCAGGTTCAGACGGCCATAGACAAGGTCGTCGCGCGCTTCGGCCGCATCGATGCACTGGTCAACAACGCCGGCGTGGCGGCATTCAAACCGATTGGCGAACACACCTTCAAGGATTGGCGCACCGTCATGGCCACGAATCTCGATGGCGCGTTCCTGTGCTCGCAGGCTTGCGTGCCGGTGATGCTCAAGACGGGCGGCGGCGCGATCGTCAACATCGCATCGATTTCAGGTCTACGGGCGAGCACCTTGCGCGCGGCCTATGGCACGAGCAAGGCAGCGCTCATCCACCTCACCAAACAGCAGGCGGCCGAGCTCGGAACAGTCGGCATCCGCGCCAACGCCGTCGCACCCGGACCGGTCGAAACCGAAATGGCCAAACTGGTGCACACGCCAGCGATTCGCGCCGACTATCACGATGCCATTCCGCTCGGTCGCTATGGAACGATGGAAGAGATCGCCGCGGTCACCGGCTTTCTTTGCAGCCCCGCGGCGAGCTACGTCAACGGTCAGGTCATCGCCGTCGATGGCGGTTTCGAGGCATCGGGTGTGGGCATTCCGACTCTGCGCAAAGACGCCGCGCAGCCGTAAATTCAGAAATAGTTCGGCATAGCTTTGGCAAGCCGCTGGGGCTGCGCGTGCGTAAGACTGCCGGGAATTTCTGACAGGTCGGGACAAGCCCGAGGACTACAAAAGTGAGAAGGAGCGGGCCGTAGCTTGACGCTCCCATTTCAACTCACTGCCACGCCCGGTTGACTGCCATGCCCAAAAAACCCAGCATTCCTCCCGCAGAACGCGACGCCACGCACGCGGCCGCTCGCAACACGGACAGCGGTCCCGCCCAGCCAGCACCACCTGCCGCAGGCAAGGGCGATTTGCCGACGCAAAAGTCGATCGACACGCAGGCGATGGCCAGCGCCATGCCCTCCAATCCGAACAAGTCATCGGAGTACGGCGAGGTGAATGCGCTCAATACGCCCAAGGGTGCCACTGTCGAGGCGCCCTCGCGTCTTCCAGCAGCCAGTACGCTGAGTGAGCAAAACTTCTCCGACAAGGTCGGCACCGCAGCGCGTGAGGGTGTCAATGCAACCATCGACACGCTCGACCGCGTGCGCGTCGACTCGAGCGGTCAGATGTTGACGACCAACCAGGGTGTCCCGGTCGCGGACAACCAAAACTCGCTCAAGGCCGGCGCGCGCGGCCCCGCCTTGCTGGAAGACTTCATCCTTCGCGAGAAGATCACGCATTTCGACCACGAGCGCATTCCCGAGCGGATCGTGCATGCACGTGGTTCGGGCGCACATGGCTTTTTCGAATGCTATGAACCCCTGACCAAGTACACCAAAGCCGCACCGTTCAAGGAAGCCGGCAAAGTGACGCCTGTCTTCGTCCGTTTCTCGACCGTCGCCGGCGAGCGTGGCTCCAAGGACACGGCGCGCGATGTCCGCGGCTTCGCGGTCAAGTTCTATACCGACGAAGGCAACTGGGACTTGGTTGGCAACAACATGCCGGTTTTCTTTATCCAGGATGCGATCAAGTTCCCCGACTTGATTCATGCCGTGAAGCCGGAGCCGCACAACCAGATGCCGCAGGCCGCCAGTGCGCACGACACGTTTTGGGACTTCGCGTCTCTGATGCCCGAATCGACGCACATGCTGATGTGGCAGATGTCCGACCGTGCAATCCCACGCAGCTACCGGATGATGCAGGGCTTTGGCGTGCATACCTTCCGGCTGGTCAATGAAGCGGGCGAGTCTGTGCTCGTGAAATTCCATTGGCAACCCAAGCTCGGAACACATTCGATGGTCTGGGAAGAAGCAGTAAAGGTCTCTGGCGCGGACCCGGACTTTCATCGCCGTGACCTGTGGGAAGCCATCGAGGCCGGCGAGTACCCGGAGTGGGAATTGGGTCTGCAGATCTTCACGGAAGAGCAGGCAGAAAAGTTCAGCTTCGACATACTCGATGCGACCAAGCTCATCCCCGAAGAGTTGGTGCCAGTTCAATTGGTCGGCCGGATGGTACTCAACCGCAACCCGGACAACTTCTTCGCCGAGACTGAGCAGGTTGCGTTCTGCACGGCTCATATCGTGCCCGGACTCGACTTCACCAATGATCCATTGTTGGCCGGTCGTATCCACTCCTATGTCGATACGCAAATCAGTCGACTGGGTGGGCCGAACTTTCATGAGTTGCCCATCAACGCGCCGATCGCTCAGGTGCACAACAACCAGCGGGACGGCATGCACCGCCAGGCGATCAACCGCGGCCGCGTGGCGTATGAGCCCAACTCGCTGGCCGGCGGATGCCCGTTTCAGGCCGGTGCCGCCCAGGGATTCACCAGTGTGGCGCGACGACTCGATGCAAAGGAGAGCGCAGACAAGGTCCGCATCAAGCCCGAGAAGTTTGCCGACCACTACACGCAGGCCAAGCTGTTCTTCGAAAGCCAGACCGAAGCGGAAAAGGCGCACATCGGCAATGCATTCCGATTCGAGTTGTCCAAAGTGACAGTGCCGGCCATTCGCGAACGCGTGGTCGCCAGCCTGCTCAATGCGGCGCCCGATCTCGCGGCACGCATCGCACAAGATCTCGGCATGGAGTTGCCTGCGCCACTGCCCAAGGCATTGGAAGTGCCGGCGGTGCCTGAAGTGGAAACGTCCCCGGCGCTGTCGCTCATGGCTCGCTCTGGTGACGGTGGCATTCGCACACGCAAGATCGCGATCCTGGTAGCCAACGGAGTCGAAGGCGCCTCACTCGGAAAGCTGGTCTCGGCCCTGGTCGCGGCGGGCGCGGTTCCGCGTTTGGTCGCGAGGCGACTCGGCACCTATGTCGGCATCGGCGGGGAGAAGTTCGCTGCCGACGCGACAATGGAAAATTCGCCCGGCTTCCTGTTCGACGCACTCGTGCTTCCGGACGGCGCGGCTGCAGTAGAAGCCCTTGACGCTGATGCGCATACGCTTGAGTTCGTGCGTGCTACCTATTGGCACTGCAAACCGATCCTGGCCTTTGGCGCATCCGATGCGTTGCTCGCGGAGGCACAAATTCCGATGACGCTGCCCGACGGATCAGCGGACGCGGGTCTTCTGCTCGCGGATGTTGGCAGTGCCGATTCCGCGATCGCGGAGTTCATCGCTGCAGTGGGATCATCACGGCAGTACGCACGGGAGAACGATCGACCGAAAGCGGCAGTGGTCGCCTGAGCGGCATGTGCTTGCTGACCGGCGCGAGCTGCATCGACAGGCCTACGACATCGGTCTGAATCCGATGACATCGGCCTGTCCCTTGCCCATGAATATTCGCCTCTTGCCTCTTCATTCGAAGAGGTCCAACCCAGCTTGCAAAGCAGGCGCTGAAGGAGATGACATGGCAACAGACAATGGCGAAATCGGTGTGGGTGAACCCAATCGTGACCCCATCACCGGCGCACCCGGCGCGCATCCGGTCGGCACTGGCGTCGGCGCAACGGGCGGTGCGTTGGCAGGCGCAGCGGCGGGTTCGCTCGCGGGCCCTGTCGGGACAGTGATCGGCCTGGTGGCCGGTGCCGTCGTCGGTGGCCTCGGTGGCAAGGCCGTGGCCGAAGGTGTGAACCCGACGCAAGAAGATGCGTACTGGCGCGAGAACTACGAAAAGGAAAGCTACTACACGGCAGGCCGCAGCTATGACGACTACGGCCCGGCTTACGAGATGGGCTGGTCTGGCAGGGCGCAACGTGGAGCCGACTTCGACGCTGTCGAGCCGGCGATGGCGAGCGAGTGGGCGGCGACGCGTGCTGGCCGGTCGAGCCTCGACTGGCCGTCGGCACGACCTGCCGTGCAGGCCGCGTGGGACCGTGCAGACGACACCTACTACGGCAAGCAGGCCAACGGCAGTGACATCGTCAATCACGAAGATTTGTCCAACGACGACGTGGTCGATGTGCTCAACGATCTGCTCGAGAACGCACGCGATGGCGAGTATGGTTTTCGCACTTGCGCGGAGCAGGTGGAGACAGCCAATGCGAAGCAACTTTTTGCAAGCCGCGCTGAAGGTTGCCGCCAGGCGGGTGACGAACTCGTCGCGCTGATTCGCGCCTATGGCGGTGAGCCGGCATCGGGTGGTACGGCCGCCGGTGCCCTGCATCGCGGCTGGGTACAGGTCAAGGGCAGCATGGGTGCCGACAGCGAACTGTCGATCCTCGAGTCTTGCGAGCGCGGCGAAGACTCAGGCATTGCGCGTTACAGGAAGGCACTCAAGCAAAGCTTGCCTGCGGATGTGCGCGCGGTCGTTCAGAAGCAGGCAGACGGCGCCCAGCGCAATCATGATCAGATTCGTGATCTGAGGAATGCGGCGCGCGAGCGTGCCTGAAGCCATGGCCGGGTTGCTTATGAATGGCAACCCGGCTGTCCGCGCAGACCTTCAGCGCGGCGCCGCAGTCGACGTTGCAAGGGCATATCGTCGGCAATGGTCGAGATACCCTTTTTCATGTGAGGCGACGAGCTCCACTACGCTGGTCCATAGCCAAGGTGGCGCGTCAATCACCTTAGAGTGACTCGACACAAGCTCCTTGCGCCACGCCTTTCGCGTGGCTTCGTCCATCTGCCTTGCGTGTGAGGCACCGACCACGCGAGCAAGGTAATACGCCGCCGTCATGGCTTCATCCACAGTCAGCTGGGAAAATTCCAGTTTCAAGTCTTGTGGCAGCAGTTCGCGCACGAACACCGAACGGCGCAATACGCGATCCGCGTGCATGCGACTCCCGAGAAACGGTGACATCGCCTTTGCGCCCGCTACAACACGGTTTGCATTGTCAGGGGGCATAAGACCTTCGTCCCGGTCATGCGGAGCGACTGCAGTGATCGCTTCCTTGATGTCCAGTAGACAAAAGTCGCGGCCTTGGGCGGTGTCGCGTCCAACGTCGACGAGCACGGCATAGCGAAGTCGACCGAGCGAGCTGCACCCTTTCATCCAGTACGCAACGTCGAGCATGCGCACCTCTGCTGCATTGTCACGATGACTGAGGCGCGTTACGAGGCTGTGGACCTCTGCACCATGGACGAGCCGCTGAACGCTTTCTCGCTCCGCTTCCGACACTGGCCAGAAACGCTTGCCGAGAGGAATCTTTCGGGTCGCGCCTTCGATCCGTTCCCTGGCGAGGTGACGCCAGGTGCGCTGCTTTGCTTCGCGCATTGCCTGCGCCACGGTCAATGGTTTGAGCAGAGGTCGAGATACCTTGCGCGGCGCAAAAGCATCTGTGTACCCGAGGCTCAGCTGCTCGATCATCCGCGCCGTGACGACGCCCGGCAGATCCGAGCCACGCGCTGCAGAGGCCAATGAAAGTCCCAACCGAACGAGGTCGTGTGCCGGATTGCCGACGACTGTCTGATCGAAGTCGCGGATCTCGATGGCGAGATCGCCATGGACGTCGGCCACCGGTCCAACATTGCCGATATGGCAGTCCCCGCAAATCCAGACCGAGGGGCCTTCAGGCAGAGCGACGCGTTCGACGGAGTCGAGCCAGTCGTAGAACCGCGCGGTATTGCCGCGAACATAGGCATGCGCGGAGCGCGCCATCTTGGCGTTGCGTGCTGCCACGAGGATGGGCAGACGTTGATCGGGCACCGGCGCGCGCACTGATGCATCCGAAGCGTGATTCTTCAAAGTAGGCATGTTGTTTTGGATATCGCCTGAGGGAACGCGGCGCCATATGGCGCTCACGTATCGGGAACACGCAATCTATCCATGACACACGCCGTTGCTGTAGGTCGGCGCATGCACCGTATGTCGTCCTGCTGTCGAGGCGGGAAGGCGATCGATGGCGATCAACGGCGCACTTGCGGGTGCACCGTTTCTTGGCCTTGCGCGCTATGCCGCCGGTATCGGCTGTCCCAAAGTCGCGCCCAAAGCGCCCTGTGCTGGCGTTGACGGCGGCACCGCATCGCCCCACTGCACGACACTTGCGCGCAGCGCGTCCATCAGGTCATCTGCCATCGCCTCGAGCAGGCGAACCTCGCGCTGGTTGAGCGCATGCGGCTCGGTGTCCAGCAGGCAGAGAGTGCCGAGCACTTGGCCTCCAATGTCGCGCAGCGACGCACCGGCGTAGAAGCGAAGCCCCTTCGATTGCAGCGCCGGATTGCCGGCAAAGCGCAGGTCTCTGGCAACGTCTGGCACGACCAGCGTTTGTGCGTTGGCGACGACGTGGCCGCACATCGAGGATGAGCGGGGCATGTGCATGTCGTCGGCACGCACCCGCGCAGCGGCTTCGGCGCTGCGCAGACTGCCGAATGCACCCCTGACCTGTTGCGAGTCATCGTCGATGAACGACACCATGGCCATCGGCACATCGAAGATATCGGCCGCGCGCTTGGAGGCTGCATCGAAGAGGGGCTGCGCCCGTACGTCCAAAGCGCCGCTCGCATGCAATGCCATGATTCGCTGTGCGTCTGCTTCGGGCACGACCGCCTCCATGAAGCCTTCGCTGAGTTGCGCCCCCATCAATGCGGTGATGCGCACCGCCGCCTCGCCGATCGACGTGACCACGGCATCGGCACCGAGCGACTTGCACGCTTCTTCGCCGAGCAGCTCGGCTGGGGCGTTCCACAGGCCGAGCACGATCTGCACGTCGGGCCAGCGCCGCTTGAGGCGTCTGCAAAAGTGTCTGGCCTGCACCCTCGGTTCAGGACTTAAATAAGACAGGCAGACGACCTGCGCCCCATCGAGCGCCAGGCCGGCGATGTAGTCTGCGTTGACCGTTCCCGCAGGGCGGTGCGCGGCGGGGTAATTTTCAAGCGACAGCGCGTGGGCGAGCATGCGCGCGGCCAGGCTATCGACCTCCCACTTGCCACCGATGCACACCACCCGTGCACCATCGGGCGCTTCCGGCGCCGGTTGCTGCTCGAGCAGGTCGTCGATGACGGCGTCCATGCCTATTACGACGCGGTGCCGATGCTCGGCCGTGGCAACGCTTGCGTGGTCGCTCGACGCCATGCGCAAGACAGGCAGGCCGACTTCGCCGTAGAAGCCGATGACGTTGCCGTCGATCACCTGCTCGTTAGCCAGTTCGCTGGCTTCCTCGACATCGCCGGCAATGAGCCGTTGATAGATGCGGGTGGGTGTGTCCAGGGCCGGCTGGCTGCCCAGCAGCACATCGAGAAAACGCAAGCGCGGAAGGTGCCGCCCGATCACCAGCAGGCACACGGTGAGCGGCGTCGACATGATCAGCCCGACCGGACCCCACAACGCAGTCCAGAAGGTGGCCGACACCATCAGCGACATTGCCGACAACCCGGTGCTCGCGCCGTAGAGCCAGGGTTCGATCACGTTGTTGCTGAGCATCTCCAGCGCGGCGATGAGGCCGATGGTCCAGAGCACCATGCTCCAACCCGGGTCGACCGCGAAAGCCAGCGTCAGCGGGAAAACTGCCGAGATCATCGGGCCGACGTAGGGCACGAAGCGCATCACCGCCGCCACGGCGCCCCAGAGCATTGCGCCGGGCACACCGATAAACCAGAGCCCCACGGCCATCGGCACGCCATAACTCAGGTTGACGATGAGCTGCATGGTGAGGTACTTGCTGATGCGCTGGCCGGCCTCGTCCATCGCATCGGTCGACCGGTGCAGGCTGCCGCCCCAGAGCCGCAACAACCTGTCTCTCAAGTCGAGGCGGTCCAGCAGGATCAACACGACGAAGACCAGAACGATGCCGGCATTCGCAAGCGGACCGCTGGCAACCTCCAGCCAGTTGAGCGCCTGCTGAAACGCGGAGGGCGGTCGCTCTGTCAGCTGCACGCGCTGCGGCTGCGGCTGCGGCTGCGGCGGCGTCGCACTGCCCTTCGTCGGCGCGGTACCCGGCGCCGTGCTGGCCGATGTACCGGACGGTGCAGCGGGAGAGGTCTGATCCACCTCGTTCTTGAAGGTGTCGAAGGTCTTGACCACACCGTCGAACATGCCGGGGCGGTTGGCGCTTTCGCGAAGATCGCGCAGCTTCGTCTTGATGTTGCTTTGGTATGTCGGCAGCTCTGCACTCAACGTGCTCACCTGGCTTCCGAGAAACACGCCGGCCAGGCCGACCATGCCCAGGGCGAAGATCACTACGACGATGACTGCAGCCGCACGAGGCATGCCCCAACGTTTCAGCCGCATGACGAGGGGGTCGAGCACGAAGCCGAGCAGGAACGCGAGCGCCAGCGGAATCAGGATTTCGCGGCCGAAGTACAGCGCGGCGATGATCATGGCTCCGGTAACGAGGCCGATCATCAATTTGAGTTCAGGGATCACCGTCGCCAACGTCGACAGTGCGCTGCCGGAAGGCGCCAGCGGCGACAAGCCCGAAGCGGCGCCTTCTTCACGATGGCTTCCTGCGAAGTCTTGGTTGCTCACTGCGCGCCTTCAGTTTCTGAAGCGGGCACTTTCTAGCGACGCGATGTAACGCGGAGTCGTCCAGCCACGCGACCGTTGGTAGTCCGCCCGCCCGAGTGCATGCGATTGCCTGAGACAGCAGCGGCGTGCCGCAAGCCGCTAGGGTGGGATCAGAACAGTCCTGTATCGAGGATTCGGATTCGTCCTGCACCTGAATGCGCAGACTGCCTGCCAGCGCAATTTCAAGGCGCGGCACGCTACCGGGCTTAAAGTAAAAACGAAGGAGATAACCGTGAACGTCACCGATAAATTCGTGCGCTACCGTCTATGAAGCCTTCGTCCTCGCGTGTCGGCACCATCGCGTCGACAGTCGTTCTGACAGTGGCTGCAATGCTGCTGGCACTCAACTTCACCAGCGGCGAGAAAAAGCTCGACGAGCAGATCAAGCGGGAGTATTCGCTACACGATGCGCAATATCAGCGTGCGCTCGGCGTGCTGCTCGGCCCGCCGATTCTTGATGGCAACCGCTTCGAGGCGCTCTACAACGGTGACCGCATCTTTCCGCCCATGCTGCAGGCCATCCACAGCGCGCAGAAAAGCATCACCTTCGAGACTTACATCTACTGGTCGGGCGACATCGGCAAAGCCTTCGCCGATGCGCTCACCGAACGCGCCAGGGCGGGCATCAAGGTTCATGTGTTGCTCGACTGGGTCGGCAGTGCAAAGATCGATGAGAGTTTCCTAAAGGACATGGGGGCGGCTGGCGTGCAGATCCGCAAGTTCCATCAACCGAGCTGGTATGACATCGCACGCATGAACAACCGGACGCACCGCAAGTTGCTGGTGGTCGATGGCCGCACAGGCTTTACCGGCGGCGTCGGCATCGCTCCCGAATGGACCGGCAACGCGCAAGACGCGGAACATTGGCGCGACTCGCATTTCAAGGTCGAAGGTCCGGTGGTCGCGCAGATGCAGGCAGTGTTCATGGACAACTGGATCAAGGCGTCTGGCGACGTGCTCCATGGGGAAACTTACTTCCCTGCGCTCGCCCCCCTGGGGCCTGCAGTGCCGTCGGGCACCGGTCGGGCGCAGGTGTTCAGCAGTTCGCCCTCGGGCGGCAGCGAAAGCATGCACCTCATGTACCTGTTGTCGATCGCGGCGGCAGCGAAGAATATCGACCTGTCCAGCGCGTACTTCGTGCCGGACGACCTCACCGTCGGCGCGCTGGTCGCCGCGATGCAACGCGGTGTTCGCGTGCGCATCATCGTGCCGGGGCCGATCATCGATTCGCAGTCAGCACGCGGGGCATCGCGTGCAAGCTGGGGTCCGCTGCTCGAAGCCGGCGCCGAAATCAGCGAGTATCAGCCGACGATGTTCCACGTCAAGGTGTTCACGGTAGACGGCCTGCTGTCTTCGGTCGGCTCGACGAACTTCGACAACCGCTCTTTCAGGCTCAACGACGAGGCCAATCTCAATATTTACGACACAGCCTTCGCCGCAGCGCAGACGACTCAATTCGAGGAGGACTTGACGCATTCGAAGCGCGTCACGCTCCAGGCCTGGCGCGACCGGCCGTTGCGGGAAAAGGCGTGGGAGCACATTGCGTCGTTGTTGTCATCGCAGTTGTGAGGGCGACGCTTTCAGCGAAGGCCTCGGATGCTTTGTCAGGCAGCGACCTGATGGCGTTGCTCAGGCCAGGACGTTCAGGCCTGTCTCGTCAATTCGCTGCCCACTGGGGAACGCCAGAACAACATGCGCCGCCAAAACGGCACCGCCACAGCGTCCAGTGTGCCGAAGCCCGTGCCACCTTTCGCGTTCGCCCGCCGCCGGCTCTCTGTTTCGTAAAGGTGTGCCAGGCTGAACGCCTTCTTGTTCCCGTGCAAAGCCTCGCGCCGCCAGATGATGGCTTTGACCTGGACTTCGTCGTCGGTCAGCTCGGTCAGATTGGTTTGCAAGTTCATAAAATATTGTCTCTGACCGATAAGAAGACTCGCACGCCGTCAATCAGACCGTTTGCAATCGAGCGAACAATTTCACGTTCCTATGCTCGGTGCGGTATGTCACTAAGGCAGGTTTTCCCGAAAGATCACTTGGCTTCGGGTCGACTCGATTCCGCTCAGCGCATCGCGGCGATCACGCAGGTTGCTGAAGATGCGCACGCAGTTCATCAGCGTGGTTTGCGGGCTTTGAGTGATGACAGCGTCGAGGCTGCCGTCGATTAGCAATGCGCGCGTATCCGGCGTGAGCCCGTGGCCCACGAACACGACCTTGTGGTCGCGCCCGGCTTCTTTCAGCGCGCGGGCCACGCCGTCCGACGCACCGCCGATGTTGTAGATGCCGCCGAGGTCCGGATGCTGAGCGAGCAGGGCGCGGGTCTGCCGATAGTTCTTTTCGGCGTCGTCCTGACCCTCGCGCAGGTCCACCACCTCCAGCCGCTTGAAGAGTTCGTCGATCACGTGCTGAAAGCCGGCCTCGCGCTCTTCGTGTGCACGGTAGCTGCGGCTGCCGGCAATGAGCGCGACCTTGGCGGTGGTGCGCGCGCCGATAAAGCGGCCGATGAGATAGCCGGCGGTGCGGCCGGCTGCGCGATTGTCCAGGCCGATGTAGGCCGCACGCGCCGAGTTGGAAAGGTCGGAGATCAGCGTGATGACCGGCACGCCTTGCTGCGCCAGCGTGTTGACGGCCTCGCGCACGGCCGCATGTTCGAGCGCCATCATGGCGATGCCGTCGCTGCGCTTGCCGTGCCGCAACAGGGCGGCGGCAAGCGCCTGCGGATTGAAGCCTTCGATGAACTCGGCGCGGCAGGTGACGTTGAACGGTGCCCAGTGCTCCTGCGAGTAGCCGACCATGTCGCCCAGCATGCGGATGAAGCGGTTGGTGCCCGCGGGCAGCAGGAACGACAGGCGCAGCGGCGGTGGCGCCAGCGCCGCGTAGAGCGCGGTCTCCGGCAGGTAGTCGAGCGCACCGGCCGCCTTGAGCACGCGCTGCGCAGTGGCGTCGCGCACGCCGGAGCGACGGTTGAGCACACGGTCGACGGTGGCGGTCGACACGTTCGCGGCGCGCGCGATGTCGGCCACGCTGGCGCGCGTCGTCGAAGGCCCGCCCGGCGGTGGCGGTGGCGCTTTCGGGTTAACCCTCATACATCAAAAACCATCAGTGCGTTGATTTGACCGAGCGGAGTATGCCCTCTAAGGTTCGTCTGCGCTGATGGATCGATGACGCATCGATGCATGAAATCGCATCAGAACCATTCCGGAGACACGCATGCAAAAAATCACCCGTCGCGGCGCGCTGCGCACGCTTTCAGCCCTGCCCGCCGCAAGCATCGTGACGGCGATTCCGCGCATCGCGCATGCTGCCGAGTTCTCGTACAAATACGGCAACAACCTGCCGCTGAGCCATCCGCTGAACGTGCGGTCGCAGGAAGCCGCCGACCGCATCGCCAAGGAAACCGACGGCCGGGTCGAGATCAAGATCTTCCCCAACAACCAGCTCGGCGGCGACACCGACATGCTGGCGCAGGTGCGCTCCGGCGGCATCGAGTTCTTCACCCCGTCCGCCCTGGTCATCGCGACGCTGGTGCCAGTCGCTGCCATCAACGCGGTCGGCTTCGCGTTCTCCGACTACAGCCAGGTCTGGGGTGCGATGGACGGCAAGCTCGGCGCCCATGTGCGCGACGCCATCTCCAAGTCGCGCCTCTACGCTTTCGAAAAGATGTGGGACAACGGCTTCCGGCAGACCACCAGCAGCAAAGCGCCGATCACCGCCGCCAAGGACATGGACGGCCTGAAGATCCGCGTGCCGGTGAGCCCGCTGTCGATCTCGATGTTCAAGGGCCTCGGCGCATCGCCTGCCAGCCTGCAGTTCAGCGAGGTGTACTCCGCGCTGCAGACCAAGATCGTCGATGCGCAAGAGAACCCGCTGCCGATCATCCAGGTCGCCAAGTTGTACGAGGTGCAAAAATTCTGCTCGCTCACCAACCACATCTGGGACGGCTACTGGTTCATCGCCAACGGTCGCGCGTGGGAAGCCTTGCCGGCCGACCTCAAGACCATCGTGGCGCGCGCCATCAACGAGGCGGGGCTGAAGCAGCGTGACGACATCAAGAAGCTGAACGAATCGGTCGTCGGCGACCTCGAGGCCAAGGGCCTCACCATCAACCGGCCGGCCGCCGAAACCTTCCGTGCCAAGCTGCGCGAATCGGGCTTTTACGGCGAGTGGAAAGGCCGCTTCGGCCCCGAAGCCTGGGCCCTGCTCGAAGGCACGGTGGGCAAGCTGGCCTGAAGAGGAGCATGAGCTTGAACGTAAGCACGATCGCTGCCATTCCGGACATCGCCGTCGCGTCGTTCGGCAATGCGCTGAGCCCTTGGGGCAAGCGCGTCGACGGCTGGCTCGGCTACGTCGTCGAGAGCATCGCGGCGCTGCTGGTGCTGGCCGAGATCTTCGTGCTGGCGGCCGGCGTCACCGCGCGCTATGTCTTTCATTCGCCGCTGGTCTGGTCGGACGAACTGGCGTCGATCCTGTTCCTCTGGCTGTCGATGCTCGGTGCCGTCGTGGCACTGCGCCGCGGTGAGCACATGCGCATGACCGCGCTGGTCGACAAGCTCACGCCTCCGCGGCGCGCCGTGCTGGACGCCTTCGCCATTGCGGCGTCCCTCGCATTTTTGGCACTCGTGCTTTGGCCGGCATTCGACTACGCGCATGAAGAATCTTTCATCGTCACGCCTGCGCTTGAAATCAGCAATGCCTGGCGCGCCGGCGCGCTACCGACCGGCATCGCATTGATGATCGTGGTCGCGCTGCTGCGCATGCTTCGGATCTGCGATGTGCGCCAGATCGCGACGACGCTGATCGGCACCGCCGTGGTGGTGGGCTTGTTCTGGGCGGCCGGTCCGTTGCTGGCACCGCTCGGCAAGTTCAACCTCGTCATCTTCTTCGTCGGCGTAGTGGCGGTCACCGTGTTCTCCGGCGTGCCGATCGCGTTTTCTTTCGCGCTGGCCACCTTCGGCTACCTCGCTCTGACCACGCGCACACCGTTGCTCGTGGTGGTCGGCCGTCTAGACGAAGGCATGTCGCACCTCATCCTGCTGGCAGTGCCGCTGTTCATCTTTCTGGGCGCGCTGATAGAGATGACGGGCATGGCGCGCGCCATGATCCAGTTCCTCGCGAGCATGCTGGGCCGGGTGCGCGGCGGCCTTTCGTATGTACTCATCGGCGCGATGTACCTCGTGTCGGGCATCTCGGGCTCCAAGGTTGCCGACATGGCCGCCATCGCGCCCGTGCTGTTCCCCGAAATGAAGAAGCGCGGCGCCAAGCCGGGCGACCTGGTGGCGCTGCTTGCAACCACCGGAGCGCAGACCGAAACCATTCCGCCATCGATCGTGCTCATCACCATCGGCTCGGTTACCGGCATCTCGATCGCAGCGTTGTTCACCGGCGGCTTGCTGCCGGCCGTAGTCCTGGGTGCGGCGCTCTGCACTGTGGTCTGGTGGCGCTATCGGCATGAAGATTTGAGCGGCGTCGAGCAGCACAGCAAGCGACAGATCGCGCGTCTCCTCGCGGTCGCGTTGCCGGCGGTGCTGCTGCCTTTCGTGATCCGTGCGGCGGTGGTCGAAGGCGTGGCGACAGCGACGGAAGTGTCGACCATCGGCATCGTCTATTCGGTCGTGGTGGGGCTTGCGATCTATCGGCAGTTCGACTGGAAGCGGCTGCGGCCGATGCTTGTCGAAACGGCCTCGCTGTCGGGCGCCATCATCTTCATCGTCGGTTGCGCCACGGCCATGGCGTGGGGGCTCACGCAGTCGGGCTTCTCGCAGGATCTCGCGAAGTGGATGGCCGCGATTCCCGGTGGCAGCTACGGCTTTCTCGCGATCTCGATCGTCGCCTTCATCGTGTTGGGCAGCGTGCTCGAAGGCATCCCGGCCATCGTGCTGTTCGGGCCGTTGCTGTTCCCCATCGCCAAGGCCGCCGGCGTGCACGAGGTGCACTACGCGATGGTCGTCATCTTCGCGATGGGCATCGGCCTCTTCGCGCCGCCCTTCGGCGTCGGCTACTACGGCGCCTGCGCTGTGAGCAAGGTCGATCCGGGCGACGGCATCAAGTACATCGGCGGCTACATCGTCGCGTTGCTGGTCGGCCTGATTCTGGTGGCCGCATTCCCCTGGTTTTCCATCGGCTTTTTGAAGAACTGAAGCCAGACATTTTCACGGAGCATGCAATGAGTCGATTCCTCGGCGAAATTCGCCAACTGGGCTATGTCGTGCACGACATCGAGGCAGCCATGGACTACTGGAGCGGCACGCTCGGTGTCGGCCCCTGGTACTACAACCCGAAGGTGCCTATCGTCAACTACGAGTATCGCGGCGAGTCGCATCAGCCGCACAACTCGGTGGCACTCGCCAACTCGGGCTATGTGCAGGTCGAGTTGATCCAGACCCGCAATGACGTACCGTCGATGTACCGCGACTTTTTGCAGGCCGGCCGCACCGGGCTGCAGCACGTCGCCTACTGGACGGCTGACTACGACGCCGACCTCGCACGCCTTACCGCGCAAGGTTTCAAGCCGGTGATGAGCGGTGAAGTGGGCGAGCGCGGTCGCTTTATCTACTTCGATACCGAGTTCCATCCGGGCACGGTGATTGAGCTGTCGGAAGTCGCCGGACCCAAGGGAAAGATGTTCGACCTGATTCGCGAATCGTCGGTCGGCTGGGACGGCAGCGACCCGGTGCGGCCCTTCCCCGATCTGAGCAAGCTTTGATGGTCATGCCCGGTTCAGATCGCATCCACGCGAGCTACCTGGTCGAGACGCCGCTGGCGCCCGAGGCGGTGGCCGAAGTGATGGCGGGCGAGCAATCGTGCGGCACCTTCACCCGGGTCGAAGGCGAAACGGATGCTTTGCGGAAGCGAGCCCGTGCGACGGTCGAGTCCATCGAAGAGCTGGAATCGGTTGATACGCCTTCGCTACCCAACGCGTTGCTGGAGCGCAAAAAAACGCGCGGGCCATGGCGGCGCGCTACGGTGCATCTGTCCTTCCCGGTTGCCAACATCGGCGCGAATTTGCCGACGCTGGCGGCCTCCGTCGCTGGCAATCTGTACGACCTGGGCGAAGTGACCGGAATGCGGCTGGAGACGATGCACGTGCCCGCCGCGTACCGTGCGCGCTTCGACCTGCCGTCGCTCGGCATCGCCGGCACGCGTCGCGTCGCCGGTGTCGCGACGGGCGCCTTGGTCGGCACCATCATCAAACCCAACGTCGGCTTTTCGGCGGCGGAGACGGCCGAACTTGTCGGCCGTTTGTGCGCGGCCGGCGTCGATTTCATCAAGGACGACGAGGTCAGTGCCGACCCCGACCATGCGCCGCTGGCCGAGCGCGTGCCCGCCGTGATGGCGGTCGTGCGCGCGCACCAGCAGCGCACGGGCAAGCACGTGATGGTGGCCTTCAACATCACCGACGAAACCGATGCGATGCGGCGCCACGCCGACTTGGTGGAGCGCGAAGGCGGATCGTGCGTGATGGCGAGCCTCAACTGGTGCGGCTTCTCCGCCATTCAGACGTTGCGGCGCCATACGCGCCTCGCGGTGCACGGGCACCGCAACGGCTTCGGCGCGATGTCGCGGCATCCTTCGTTGGGCATCGGCTTCCAGGCTTATCAGACGCTGTGGCGGCTGGCCGGCGTCGACCACATGCATGTGCATGGTCTGCAAGGCAAGTTTGCGCAGGCCGATGCGGAAGTCATCTCCTCTGCGTACGACTGCTTTACACCCTTGGCAGAGGGCATCGACGATGCGGTGATGCCGGCGTTCTCGTCCGGTCAATGGGCCGGCACCGTGCCTGCGACCTGGGCTGCCATCGGTCGCGACGATCTGTTGTTCATGTCGGGCGGCGGCATCCTCGCGCATCCGGGCGGGGCCGCTGCCGGCGTGACGAGCATTCGGCAGGCATGGGCGGCTGTGCGCGCTGGAGTGCCGCTGGCCGAGGCGGCAGTCGATGCGCCGGAGCTGGCGCAAGCGCTGGCATTTTTCGGGCGTACTTGACCATGTCGTCAGTGGCGTTGCAGATCGCGCCGCACATCGCGTTTTACGGCGACGACTTCACCGGCGCCACCGATGCGCTGGGCACCGCGACGCGTGCCGGCTTACGCACACTGCTCTTTCTGTCCGTACCCGACGAAGCTCGCATGCACCGGGTCGGTGAACTCGATTGCGTCGGCATCGCCGGCGCGGCGCGATCCATGTCGCCCGAAGAGATGCGCGCAGAGCTGGCACCCGTCTCGCGTTGGTTCGAAAGCCTCGGCGCCTCGGTGCTGCACTACAAGTGCTGCTCGACCTTCGACAGCGCGCCGGAGGTCGGCAGCATTGGCGTCGCGGTCGACGTGTTGCGGCCCGCCGTCTCGCAGCATTGGGTCGCGGTGGTCGGTGGCCAGCCCGAGCTGCGGCGCTACTGCGTCTTCGGCAATCTGTTCGCTGCGGCCGGCCATGGCGGCGAGGTACAACGGATCGACCGGCATCCGACCATGAGTCGACATCCTGTCACCCCGATGTACGAGGCCGATTTGCGTCAGCACCTTGCGCTGCAGGGATTAGACGGACTGCGCTCGCTGGCTTATCCGGCGTATGCCGAGGGCGCCGAGGCTGTGCATACCTCGATTGAGGCGATGGTGTCGGAAAGGGCGAGTGGCGTGCTGTTCGATGTCGCTCGGCAGGAAGACCTTGCAACGCTCGGCGAAGCACTGTCTTTGAGTTGCAGGTTTGGGCAGTCGATGCTGGTCGTCGGGCCGAGCAGCGTGTTGCAAGCCTTCGCATCGCAGCATGCAACGCCGATCGCCACCTTATCGCGTGTGGCGCCAGCGCAAGGCTCGGTGCTGGTGCTCGCCGGCAGTCTGTCGCCAGTGACCGCGAAGCAGGTCGCAGCCGCAACGTCCTACGAAAAGGTCTGGCTCGACCCGGTGGCGCTCGCCGCTGCCGAGCCTGCTCACCTCGACACTGTCGCTGCCCAACTGTGCGGCCTGCTCGCCGCAGGGCACAACGTGCTGGCCTGTACCGCGTCCCCGGCGACCGGTGTCGATGCCGGCCTCTCCGCACGCGCATTGGCCCACGCCGGCGGCGCCTTGCTCGCGCGGGTGCTCGGTGCCACGCCCGTGCGCCGCGTCGGCGTTGCGGGCGGTGACACATCGAGCCATGCGGTGCAAGCACTCGATGCTTGGGGTCTGTCGTACATCGCCGCGTTGTCATCCGGCGCCCCACTGTGCCGCGTCCACAGCGATGAACCAACACTCGACGGTATCGAGCTCATGCTCAAGGGCGGCCAGATGGGCGACGACGACGTGTTCGAACGGCTGGTGCACGGCACGCGCTGAGCGCCCACTCTCCGCTGGTCATCGCCCGGTCAGGGCCCGGTGCCATGATCCGCAGGTGAAAAAGTACATCCCCTCTTTCTTGCGCCACGTCGGCCCCGGTGTCATCACCGGTGCGGCCGACGACGACCCGTCGGGCATCGCGACGTACACGCAGGCGGGTGCGCAGTTCGGCACGGGGCTGCTGTGGACGGTGTTTCTTTCGCTGCCTTTCATGATCGCCATCCAGCTGGTGTCGGCCCGCATCGGTCGCGTCACCGGCAAGGGCGTCGCGGCCAATTTGCGGCAGCATTTGCCAGCGCCATTGCTGCTGGGACTGGTCGGCTTGCTGGTGGTGGCTAACACCATCAACATCGCGGCCGACGTCGCGGCGATGGGCGAGTCGCTCAAGCTCGTCATCGGCGGCTCGGCGCACTTTCATTCGCTGATGTTCGGGGTGATCACGGTGCTGCTGCAAGTCTTCGTGCCTTACAGAAAGCTGGCGCATGTACTCAAGTGGCTGACGTTGACGCTCTTCGCATACGTCGCCACAGTGTTGGCGGTGCACGTCGACTGGGGCCGGGTCTTGTATGACCTGGTGGTGCCCAAGCTGCAGTTCGACGGCGGCTACTGGATGATGATCGTCGCGCTGCTCGGCACCACGATTTCGCCCTATCTGTTCTTCTGGCAGGCCTCGCAAGAAGTAGAGGAACTCGGACTGAAGGGTGGACAACGCGGCACCGACGAAGAGGTCTTGCACGACCTGGCCCGCGTCAAGCAGGACACCTGGATCGGCATGACCTTCTCCAACATCATCGCGTTCTTCGTGATGGTGGTGGGTGCGTCGGTGCTCTACGCCGGCGGGGTGCACGACATCACATCGGCCGCGCAAGCCGCGGAGGCATTGCGCCCGCTGGCCGGCGACTTCGCCTTCTGGCTTTTTGCCGGCGGCATCATCGCCACCGGCTTGCTGGCGGTGCCGGTGCTCGCGTCATCAGCTGCTTATGCTGTCGCCGAGGCGTTTGGATGGGAAGAGGGGCTGGAGCGGCACTGGCGCGAGGCCAAGCAGTTCTACGGGATCATTACCGTGGCGACGCTGGTCGGCACGGCCCTCGGCTTCACGCCGATCGACCCGATGAAGGCGCTTTACTGGAGCGCGGTCATCAACGGCGTGGTGGCGGTGCCGATCATGGCGGCGATGATGGTGCTGACGACACGCGCCGATGTCATGGGCCGATTCACCTCAGGCCGCAAGACGCGGTGGCTCGGGTGGGGTGGAACTGCGCTGATGGGATTCGCGGCGTTGATGATGGGTTGGGATCTGGTGCATTGACGGTGCCATGCGTCGGCTGCGCCTTCACCGTGGAGGCGACGCCCGCTGAGAAGCTTGCCGGCAAAGCGCCAACGAACATCAAAGCTCACTCGACAAAGGTCGTCGGCAAGCGCGGCAGGACCACAAGCCAAGCCAAGCCGGCGTTGAGAGCAACGTAAATGGTGACCGCGCCAACAATCTTCTTGTCGTATTTCGTGGAGTGGTTCGGAATGTTTGCTTCTGGCCCGTCAAACGTCTTTCCCCGCAGCATTCAGTCTGCCAGAGGCTGTCTGTCTTCCCCCTGTCGCCGCCCTTAGATTGCCTGCGCGACCTAGGCCGAAAGCCGGCATGTTGACGTACACGTTTTCGTAGCTTCCCGAAGTCGCAGAGTAGGTTTCATGCCAAATTCCGACCGATCCATCCGTTCCGATGGTCTTGTTGAAGGCTTTCCACGCGGGGAGATGCTCGGCGGTTCGCAACTTCGCATAAGCCATGAGCTGTTCCATCGACCGCCAGTACTGAACCATGATCGTCGTGCGCGCGAACCACATCTCGGCATGGATAAAGCCGAGCTCCGGCTGACGATGAAGCTCGACGAGCATGCGAGGCATCGCGCGGATCACCGGGAGCCACTTGTGAATCTTAAGAGGTGCATTGATCCGCACGCCGATCATGAACACAACGAAGTCACCTTCCAGGTCTGCGGTCATCCGTTCACATCGAATCATGATGTTTTCTCAGGGGTCATGTAGCGATTCTCGCGTCGTCGAGCGCTTTACTGTGAAGCTGCTTTCTCTTTCGAACGACGTGTAGCGCGAGCCCAGTTGGTGACAACTCTGTAGCAGCGACATCGCGTTCGGAGAGGTATTTCATTGAAGACGAAGAGCTGCTTCTGGCCAGACCCCGCCACATCCGACAAGACGGCAATGACCCATCGCCCTTGTATCGAGACTTCGTGTCCACGTATTGAGATGTCATCGCGCAACTTCTTGATCCTGCTCAAGTGTCCCCTCGCAGTCGCTTCATAGAATTTTTGAAGTTATTTGCGTTCCTCATGCAGCGGTCTCGCTGACCCGCCAAAAATCCCATTCGTCCCTCGCTCACTTGGTCCGAACAGGACCCACACCCCAGGAGTTCAACATGACCCCCGTTCGTACCCTCGTTGCACTGTCCGCTGCCGTACTCGCAAGCGCCTGCGCAAGCCCTGGCTCGGTCAATGCACCGCCGCCTTCGTCCAACGTTGCGGACACCGGCGCGGCCGCATCCATGACCCCGATGGAACCCCGCATGAAGGCGATGCAGGAGATGCACCAGAAGATGATGAACGCCAAGACCCCCGAGGAGCGCAGCGCGCTGATGGCCGATCACATGAAGGCCATGCGGGGCGGCATGAGCATGATGAAGGGCATGAGCGCTATGGATGGCAAAGGGTCCATGGAGGGCATGGGCGCGATGGCCGATACCAAGGGCATGCCGGCCGACATGGCCAAACATCACAAGACGATGGAACAGCGCATGACCACGATGCAAATGATGATGGAATTGATGATGGACCGGATGCCGCCGGCGTCCATGAAGCAGTGAACCGACCATGAATCACCCACCACCGGTCTCGGTCTCTCCGAAGGGTCCCAGCTACGGTTTCAACTGCAGGCTGGAAGGTCTGACCTTTCCGCAGGCAATCGCGACAGTGACCGACGCGCTGAAGGCAGAAGGCTTCGGCATCCTGACCGACATCGATGTGCAGGCCACGATGAAGGCCAAGCTCGGAATAGACGGGCGGCCATACCGGATTCTCGGCGCCTGCAATCCGCCGTTGGCGCATCGCGCACTTCTCGCCGAGCCCGACATCGGCTTGCTGCTGCCGTGTAACGTGGTCGTGCGCGAAGCGGAAGATGGCGGTTTTGTCGTCGGGTTCATGGACCCCGTCGCGGTGCTGCAAATGGCCACTGATCCCGAGATTGGCCGCGTCGCACGCGAGGTGCGCCAGAGGCTGGACCGAGTACGGTCGGCGTTGATTGACCGGGACACTGCCGCGAAATCGTGAAGGCGTGGACAGGCCGCTAGCCTCAAACTTTTTCGAGCTCTGTCCGAACCCCCCGCCGCCTTGGCGCAACAATTGCTCGTTGTTCAACGTAAACCTCAGGGTTTCCCCGCAGGCCCAATACCGTTGAGCACATACCGAATATGGTCGAGACGATATAAGTCGCGCGGCAGAGGCCGGTAACTTCCGGCTTTGGTCCCAACGTCACACGCACAACGAGCTGCCAACGAGCATGAGCATCCAGAGTTCCACCCAACCGATCCGGTTCTTTCACCGCGGCAAAGTCGTCGAAGTGAGCGGCGCGCATCCGACGCGATCGGTGCTCGACTGGCTGCGCGAAGACGCCCGCTGCACCGGCACCAAGGAAGGCTGCAACGAAGGCGATTGCGGTGCATGCACCGTGGTGATCGGCGAGCTGGCCGGCGCGGGGAATGCGTCGGGCGAGGGCGCGGTGGGCGGCCTGAACTTGCAGACCGTCAACGCCTGCATCCAGTTCCTGCCGACGCTGCACGGCAAGGCGCTCTTCACGGTCGAAGATCTGAAGGCCCAGTGCGAGATGAAGCGCGACCCGGCGCAGCATGAAAAGCACGCGGTGCGGCAGTTGCACCCGGTGCAGCAGGCGATGGTCGACTGCCATGGTTCGCAATGCGGCTTTTGTACGCCCGGCTTCGTGATGTCGCTCTGGTCGACCTATGAGCACCACCAGGCTGGCGGCACCCAGCCGACGCGCCAGCAACTGGCCGACGACCTGTCGGGCAACCTGTGCCGCTGCACCGGCTACCGGCCGATTCTCGATGCCGGCCAGCGCATGTTTGACTTGCCGGCGGTGCGGCTCGATACGGCGCCCGCTGTCGCCGCGTTGTCGAGCCTGCAGCGCGAAACCACCTTCACTTACGCAGCGCCGTGGACAGGCAACCTGGCAGGCGCCGCCACCGCTTCCGGCACGACGCTCCCGCGCATCGACCGCTACCACGCCCCCAAAACGCTCGACGAACTGGCGACGTTGCGCGAGCAACACCCGAAGGCGCAATTGCTCGCCGGCTCGACCGACGTCGGCCTGTGGGTCAACAAGCAGTTTCGCGACTTGGGCGACATCATCTACGTCGGCGATGTCGGTGCGATGAAGGTCGTCGAGGAGCGCGGCGACACGCTCTACATCGGCGCCGGCGCCTCGCTCGAATCAGCCTACGGCGCACTCGCGCAACGCGTGCCCGCGCTCACCGACGTGTGGCTTCGCTTCGCGTCGCCGCCGATCCGCCATGCCGGCACCATGGGCGGCAACGTGGCCAATGGCTCGCCCATCGGCGACTCGCCGCCGGTGCTGATGGCGCTCGATGCCGACATCGAACTGCGCCGCGGTGAACACGTCCGCTGGATGCCACTCTCGGAGTTCTACATCGACTACATGAAGAACCACCTGCAGCCGGGCGAGTTCGTGCAGGGCCTGGTCGTGCCACTGGCTGCGATGCGGCGGCAGGTGCGCGTCTACAAGATCAGCAAGCGCTTCGATTGCGACATCTCTGCCTTGTGTGCCGGCTTCGCGATCGAGCTCGATGGGGACATCGTCAAGGAAGTGCGGCTTGCTTTCGGCGGCATGGCCGCGACGGTGAAACGCGCGGCGCAGGCAGAAGCTGCCCTCGTCGGCAAGCCGTGGTCGCAGGCCAGCGTCAAGGCGGCAAAGCTCGCCCTGGCGCAAGACTTCCAGCCGCTGTCGGACATGCGGGCTTCGGCCGCATACCGCCTGCAAGTCGCGCAGAACCTGATCCAGCGGCTGTGGCTCGAAACCCGTACGCAGAATGCGTTGCCGATCGAGGCGACGAGCGTGTGGAGCGCGATGCCGCACATCACCGCGGTCGCCGCTGGCACCAATGTTCAGGGAGCCGTCGCATGAACAAGCCCATCGACGCCGCGCTCCTGCAGCCGGCCGAGGCCTTCGCCGATTACCTCAAGAACACAGCGGCCCGCATCGACAAAGTCGCAGAAGCCAAGGCGCAGGACGACGGCGCCCGCGTCGGCATCAGCCGGCCGCACGAGTCGGCTCATCTGCATGTCGCAGGCGAGGCAACCTACATCGACGACATTCCGGAACTGGCCGGCACGCTGCATTGCGCGCTGGGCCTGTCTCCCGTCGCCAACGGTCGGCTGACCTCCGTGTCGCTCGACGCCATCCGCGCCATGCCCGGCGTGGTGGACGTGCTGACGGCCAACGACATCCCAGGCACCAACGATTGCGGCTCGATCGTTCACGACGACCCGATCCTGTGCGCCATCGAAAAGCACGACGATGGATCTTCGTGGGGCGACATCCGCTACATCGGCCAGCCGGTGTTCGCGGTCATCGCCGAAACGCGAGATGCGGCGCGCCGTGCTGCTGCGCGCGCCAAAGACGCGCTGATCATCGAAGCCGTGCCGCCCGTGCTCACGCCGCAAGACGCGCACGCAAGGGGCCAGTACGTCGTGCCGCCGATACACGTCATCCGCGAAACGAACAACGGTGGCGCACGCGGCGCCATCGACCGCGCGCCGCACAAGCTCAAGGCGACGCTCGACGTCGGCGGTCAGGAGCAGTTCTATCTGGAAGGGCAAATCAGCTACGCCATCCCCAAAGAGGGCGGCGCGATGCATGTGTACTGCTCGACGCAGCACCCGAGCGAAATGCAGCACCTGGTGGCGCACGCGTTGCATCTGCATGCAAATGAAGTGCATGTCGAGTGCCGGCGCATGGGCGGCGGTTTCGGCGGCAAGGAATCGCAGTCGGCCATCTTCGCGTGCGTGGCGTCGGTTGCGGCGCACAAGCTGCAGAGGCCGGTCAAATTGCGGCTTGACCGCGACGACGACTTCATGATCACCGGTCGACGCCACTGCTTCTGGTACGAGTACGAAGTCGGCTACGACGACGAAGGCCGAGTGCTCGGCGTCGAGATCACGATGGTGTCGCGTGCCGGCCACTCCGCCGATCTGTCGGGTCCGGTGATGACGCGTGCGCTGTGCCACTTCGACAACGCCTACTGGTTGCCCGACGTGGCCATGCACGGCTTCTCCGGCAAGACCAACACGCAGAGCAACACGGCCTTTCGCGGCTTCGGCGGGCCGCAAGGCGCCATCGCGATCGAGAACATCCTCGACACGGTGGCGCGCAAGCTGGACCGCGATCCGCTCGACGTACGTCGCATCAACTTCTACGGCAAGACCGAAAACAACGTCACGCCCTACAAGCAGGTGGTGACCGACAACATCATTCACGAGCTGGTCGCGCAGCTCGAAGAAAGCAGCGACTACCGTGCCCGTCGCGCCGAGATCGCGGGCTTTAACAGCAAGAGCGAAGTGCTCAAGCGCGGCATCGCGCTGGCGCCGCTGAAGTTCGGTATTTCCTTCAACGTGAAGCACTTCAACCAGGCCGGCGCGCTGGTCCATGTGTACACCGACGGCTCGATCCTGGTGAACCACGGCGGCACCGAGATGGGCCAGGGCCTGAACACCAAGGTCGCGCAGGTCGTCGCACACGAGTTGGGTGTCAACTGCGAGAGCGTGCGCGCGACCGCGACCGACACCACCAAGGTCGCCAACACGTCCGCCACCGCAGCATCGACCGGCGCCGACCTGAACGGCAAGGCGGCGCAAGACGCGGCGCGGCAGATTCGCGAACGGCTGGCGGTGTGCGCTGCGGCGCGCCACGGCGGTGATCCAAAAGACGTGCGCTTTGCCAACGACAAGGTCGAGGTCAATGGCCGTACGCTGTCTTTCGCGACCGTCGTCGGCGAGGCGTACCTGGACCGCGTGCAGTTGTGGTCCGACGGCTTCTACGCCACGCCCGGCCTCAGTTGGGACAAGGAGAAGATGGAAGGCCGACCGTTTTTCTATTACGCCTACGGCGCCGCCGTGAGCGAGGTGATCGTCGACACGCTGACCGGCGAATGGAAGCTGCTGCGCGCCGACATCCTGCACGACGCGGGCAAGTCGTTGAACCCGGCCATCGACATTGGCCAGATCGAGGGCGCCTTCATTCAGGGCATGGGCTGGCTCACCACCGAAGAACTGGTATGGCATCCGCAGAGCGGCAAGCTGACCACGCACGCCCCCAGCACCTACAAGATCCCGACGGCCAACGATTGCCCGCCGGTCTTCAACGTCAAGCTGTTCGAAGGCGACAACTTCGAAGACTCGATCCACCGCAGCAAAGCGGTTGGCGAGCCGCCGTTGCTGCTGCCTTTTTCGGTGTTCTTCGCGATTCGCGATGCGGTGTCGGCGGTGGCCGATCACAAGGTCGATCCGCCGTTGCGGTCGCCCGCCACCAGCGAGGCGATCCTGGCCGCGATCACTGCCGTTCAAGCCTAGCCAGCCGTAGACTTCGCGGCATGTTTAGACCCAACGCCATGCTCGAGTCGGCCCCTCTTTTTGCTGTGGGAGCGAGCAATCGTGCGTGACCAGGCGCTTTTCGACAAGATCGATCTTCACTTGATCCGCGTGCTTCATACCGTGCTGACCGACCGCAGCGTTTCACGTGCCGCCATTCGCCTGGGCATGTACCAGCCGGCCGTCTCCGCAGCCCTCAAGCGACTGCGCGACCTGTCAGGCGATCCGCTGCTGGTGCGCTCTGGCTCCGGCATGGTTCCGACCGATGCGGGCCTGCGAATGATCGAGCCTGCCGCCGCCATCCTGCGCGCCGCCGAGGTGTTGTTCACCGATGCACGCGGCTTCGATCCGCGCACCGCCACAAGCACCTTTCGCATCGCCGCCAGCGACTACCTCGACCCGCTTTTTCTGCCGATGCTGGTGGCGCAGATCAAGAGCCAGGCGCCGATGTGCCGCATCGAGATCCATCCGCTGTCGCCGGACTCCAACTACCACGGTCACCTGTCGCTCGGCCACGTCGACCTGGTCATCGGCAACTGGCTGAAGCCGCCGGAAGACCTGCACATGGCGCGGCTCTTCGGTGATGAGATCGTCTCGCTCATCAACAAGGATCACCCTGCCGCGCGGCGCGGCTGGGACGTCGACACCTGGCTCGCTGCAGAGCACATTGCGCCGACGCCGATGCACCCCGGCGCGCGCGGCATCATCGACCAGATGCTCGATGCGCTGAAGCTCGAACGCAATATCACCGCGCGCTGCGCCCACTTCAGTTTGATCCCCGACATGGTGGCATCGAGCTTGCTGGTACTGACCACCGGACGTCAGTACTGCGAACGCTTCATTCCGCGCCTGCCGGTGAAGATCGTCGAGTGCCCGATGACGCTGCCGCGCCTCATGTACTACCAGCTGTGGCACGAGCGAACGCACTCGTCGAGCTCGGCGCGCTGGCTGCGCGAGACCACCAAGTCGGTCGCCGCGTCGTTGCGGCCGCCGCCTGGTTCCGGTGTCGTCGCAGCCGACAAAAAGAATCCTTCGACAACCCCCACGAGCCCCACCAAGGTATGACGACCTCCAGACTCCAACTTGCGCACATCACCAAGCGCTACCCGGCGGTGGTGGCCAATAGCGACGTGTCGCTGGTGGTGCAGCCCGGTGAAACCCATGCAGTGCTGGGCGAAAACGGCGCCGGCAAATCGACGCTGATGAAGATCATCTACGGCTCGGTCAAGCCCGACGAAGGCACCGTCATGTTCAACGGCCAGATGGTGAACGTACGCAACCCGCAGGAGGCGAGGGCGCTTGGCATCAGCATGGTGTTCCAGCACTTCAGTTTGTTTGACACGCTGACCGTGGCGGAGAACGTGTGGCTGGGTTTGGACAAAAGCCTGAGGCTGGCCGAAGTGACCCAGCGCATCACCGCCAAGGCGAGCGAATACGGCTTGGATATCGACCCGGTGCGGCCGGTGCACACGCTCTCGGTCGGCGAAATGCAGCGCGTCGAAATCATCCGCGCACTGCTGACCGACCCCAAGCTGCTGATCCTCGACGAGCCGACCTCGGTGCTGACGCCGCAGGCCGTGGTCAAGCTCTTCGTCGTGCTCAAAAAGCTCGCGTCAGAAGGCTGCAGCATCCTGTACATCAGCCACAAGCTGCACGAGATTCGCGAGCTTTGCACCGCCTGCACGGTGCTGCGCGGCGGCAAGGTCACGGGCGTCTGCAACCCGCAGAACGAAACCAATGAATCGCTCTCGCGCTTGATGATCGGCGCCGAGCCACCGCCGTTGCAGCATCGCGCGGTGAAGGCCGGCGCGGTGGCGCTCAAGGTCGATGCGCTGACGCTGGCACGCGACGACCAGTTTGGTGTCGACCTCGATGCGGTGTCGCTCGAAGTACGTGCCGGCGAAGTGGTCGGCATCGCCGGCGTATCGGGCAACGGGCAACGTGAATTGCTCTATGCGCTGTCGGGCGAAGACGTGCGCGCCGAGGCCTCGATGATCCAGGTATTCGGCCAGCCCGCCGCTCACATGCGGCCTCGCAAGCGCCGTGCACTCGGCCTGCATTTCGTGCCCGAAGAGCGGTTGGGCCGCGGCGCCGTACCGACGCTAGGCCTTGCGCACAACCTGCTGCTGACGCGCAGCAACGCGGTCGGCAAGACAGGATGGATTCACACCAAGGCGCTCGACCGTCACGCGGCAGAAATCATCAAGCGCTTCAACGTCAAGGCCGGTGGACCGAGCTCGGCAGCGAAGTCGCTGTCGGGCGGCAACCTGCAGAAGTTCATCGTCGGCCGCGAGATCGATGCCAACCCGAAAATCTTCATCGTGTCGCAGCCGACCTGGGGTGTCGATGTCGGTGCCGCGGCGCTGATTCGCGGCGAGATCCTGGCGCTGCGCGATGCCGGCTGCGCTGTGCTGGTGGTGAGCGAAGAGCTTGACGAGCTGTTCGAGATCAGCGACCGTTTGTACGTGATTGCCAAGGGCAAGTTGTCGCCTTCGGTCGACCGCGCCGCTGCCACCGTGCCGCGCATCGGCGAGTGGATGAGCGGACTCTGGGACGCCAACGAGAACGCAGCGAGCGGCGCGACAGCCGCGGATACAGGTGCCGATACAGCCGCCAAGGAGATGTCTCATGTTTAAGCTGGAACCGCGCCCGCAGCTCTCGCGCTTCTGGAGCTACGGCTCGCCCATCCTGGCGCTGCTCATCACCGTGCTCATCGGCATGGTGCTGTTCGCAGCGCTCGGCAAAGATCCGGTCAAGGGCCTGCTGGTATTTTTCTACGAGCCCGTCAAGAGCTGGTACGCCATCGGCGAGTTGATGGTCAAGGCGACGCCGCTGCTCATCATCGCGCTGGGGCTTGCCGTGTGCTTTCGCGCCAACGTATGGAACATCGGCGCTGAAGGGCAGTTCGTGTTCGGTGCGGTGGCTGCAGGAGGCATGGCCTTGCTGGCCGACAAGACAACCGGCCCGTGGATCGTGCCGGCCATCCTGGTCGCGGGCGTGCTCGGTGGCATGTTCTGGGCCGCCATCGTCGCGTGGCTGCGCGACAAGTTCAACGCCAACGAAATCCTGGTGAGCCTGATGCTGGTTTACGTGGCCGTGCTGCTGCTCGGCTACATGGTGGCCGGCCCGTGGAAAGACCCGGGCGGCTACAACTTTCCGCAGAGCAAGACCTTCGAGGCGGTGACGCAGATTCCGCGGCTGATGAAGGGCTCGCGCGTCAGCATCGGCTTGATCATCGCGCTGGTCGGCGTCGGTGTGCTGTGGGTATTCCTGTTCCGCACGCGGGCCGGCTTCGCACAGCAGGTCGGTGGCTTGGCGCCTGCCGCTGCCCGCTATGCGGGCTTCTCGGCACGCCGCGCCGTGTGGATCGCGCTGCTGACGTCCGGTGGTGCCGCCGGGCTCGCTGGCGCGCTCGAAGTCGCGGGCCCGATCGGCCAGCTCACGCCTTACGTGCCGGCCGGCTATGGATTCGCCGCCATCATCGTGGCCTTCGTCGGGCGGCTGCATCCGGTCGGTATGGTGTTCTCGGCGCTGCTGATGAGCATGTTCTATATCGGCGGCGAACTGGCGCAGTCACGGCTCGGTTTGCCCAAGTCGCTGACGGGTGTGTTCCAGGGACTGCTGTTGTTCACGCTGCTGGCCTGCGACACGCTGATCGCCTACCGCATCCGGCGCAAGCTGGCAGTCAAGGCGGTGGCTGTCCGGCCGACGAGTGCGGGCACTTCGTCGCTGCAAGCCAGCACGCCCCTTACCGCGCAGATGCCGCAAGCCACGCCGGAAGGAGCGATCTGATGGAATCGTATGCATTGCTGCTGGGCTCCACGCTCAGCGCCGGCACCATCCTCGCGCTCGCTGCGCTGGGGCTGCTCATCAACGAGAAAGCGGGCATCGTCAACCTCGGCGCCGAGGGGATGATGCTGTGCGCGGCCATCGCCGGCTTCGCTGCGGCGGTGACCACGGGCAACGCGTGGCTCGGGTTTCTGGCGGGCATGGCGGCCGGCGCCGTGCTGGCGGCGATCTTCGGCGTGCTGGTGATCTGGCTGAACACCAACCAGTACGCGACCGGTCTGGCGTTGAGCCTTTTCGGCGTGGGGTTCTCGGCCTTTGCCGGCATCGGCTTCGTGCAGGCCAAGCTGCCCGAGACCATTTCCTACGCGATCCCGGTGCTTGGCGACATCCCGCTGATCGGGCCTGCGCTGTTCCGTCATCACCCGCTGGTGTACTTCGCGATCGCGCTGACTTTCGGGTTGATATGGTTTCTGTATCGCACGCGCTCGGGTCTGGTGCTGCGCTCGGTCGGCGAGTCGCCGGAGTCGTCGCATGCGCTGGGCTATCCGGTCCGCCGCATCCGTTTCGCGGCGGTGGTCGTCGGCGGCGCGTTGTGCGGCCTGGCGGGCGCGTATCTGTCGATCGTCTACACCGGCCTTTGGGTCGAAGGGATGGTGGCGGGCAAGGGCTGGATCGCGCTGGCGCTCACCACCTTCGCCACGTGGCGACCGATTCGGGTGCTGCTCGGCGCCTATCTTTTCGGTGGTGTCTCGATGCTCGGATTCCACTTTCAGAGCATCGGCATCGACGTGCCGAGCCAGTTCCTGAGCATGCTGCAATACATCGCGCCGATCGTGGTGCTGGCCATCATCTCGCGCAACCCGGCGTTCATCCGCATCAACATGCCGGCGTCGATCGGGAAGCCGTTTTACCCCGGCTCATAATCGCGTTTTTTCGTGTTTCCCGTCGGTCGTTTCTGTCCTTAGTTTTTGCCAACCTGTCCTTTGAGGATTTATCCAAATGAATGATCTGAACAAGCGCTCCCTGCTCAAGCTCGCTGCTGTCACGGCGGTGGCTTCGGCCGTCCTCATCGGCTGCGGCAAGAAAGAAGAAGCGCCCGCTGCCGCTGCACCTGCTGCGCCGGCACCGACCGCTGCAGCACCGGCGGCAGCACCTGCCGCGCCGCTCAATATCGCCTTTGCCTATGTCGGCCCGGTTGGTGACGGGGGCTGGTCTTTTGCGCACGACAACGGACGCAAGGCCCTGGAGAAGGAATACGGCGACAAGATCAAGACGACCTTCGTCGAGAGCGTGCCTGAATCGGCCGATGCCGAGCGCGTGTTCCGCGACATGGTCGGGCAGGGCAACAAGCTGATCTTCGGCACCACCTTCGGCTACATGGAGCCGATGCTGAAGGTCGCCGCCGACAACAAGGAAGTGAAGTTCGAGCATGCCACCGGCTACAAGACGGCCGAGAACATGCGCACCTACGACAGCCGCACCTACGAAGGCGCCTACATGGCCGGCATCATCGCCGGCGGCATGACCAAGACCAACCAGCTCGGCGTGGTCGGCTCTGTGCCGATTCCTGAAGTGCTGCGCAACATCAACAGCTTCACGCTGGGTGCGCAGTCGGTCAACCCGAAGATCACGACCAAGGTGGTGTGGGTCAACGAATGGTTCAGCCCGCCGAAGGAGACCGAAGCCGCCACCGCGCTCATCAACGGCGGCGCCGACGTGTTGTTCCAGAACACCGACTCGCCCGCCGTGCTGAAGACCGCGCAGGAAAAAGGCAAGCGCGCCTTCGGCTGGGATTCGGACATGACCGCCTACGGCCCCAAGGCCCACCTGGCATCGGCCGTCATCAACTGGGGTCCGTACTACATCAAGGCCACCAAGGACGCGCTGGATGGCAAGTGGGCGACCGGCCAGAGCTGGTGGGGCGTGAAGGAAGGCGCCATCGACATCGTGTCGATCGCCGACGACGTGCCGGCCGACATCAAGACCAAAGTCGAGACCGTGAAGGCCGGCCTGAAGGACGGCAGCTATTCGATCTGGAAGGGCCCGATCGTCGGCCAGGACGGCAAGGAACTGATCGCTGCGGGCGCTGTGGCCGACGACAAGTTCTTGTCGGGCGTGAACTTCTACGTCAAGGGCGTGGACGGCAAGGTGCCCGGCGATAAGAAGTAGAACGAGAGCTCGCCCCCAGGTTGCTGCGCACTTCGTGTCGCAGCGCCCACCCCCTGACCGGGGGCGACACCAGTGGCCCGGCGAAGCCGGTTCCACGGTGTCCCTGGAAGGGCCGCGGGGTGCTTCAGAATGAAGAGTCGCCTTGGGTGGCCCTTTTTCTTTTTTGCGGTTTCGTTTGTCTCATCCCCTAGTTTCCGAAGACGCCACGGCTTTTCTGAAGCGCGGGATCGACACGTCGATCTCAGGCCTTCGCAACAAGAAAGTCAGTGATGCGTCCTGTCAGACAATGGTTTCTAGGCATCACATTTTCTTGATGGCGTTTGCCGCGGTCATCGTTTTGCCAGCCTTCGCTGCCAAGCCATCGCCTGCTTTTGTCGAAGTCCGGCCAGACGGGTTCCGCACAGTTTTCGCAACGACGTTGCTTGATCAGCACGATCGCGTCATTGCCCAATATGCCGATGCATTCGGCGCTTTGCGGTGCTGCGTCCGGCTTCGAAGCAAGAAACTGCTGTCAAGACGGGATGTCGCCGATGAGTTGCATGGACGGCGCGTGAGGGCATATGCGCTCGCGCCGTCGACGGACAAAGGTGCGAAGCCTTTCGTCGGTGGTGCGGTCGTGTTCCGTGGTTATCCCGGTCCACAGGAAAAAGCGATGCTGGCTGGTAATGCCGACAAGTCTCTGCCGGAGGTCTGCCTGAGCAGCGAAGGGGCCCATCTCATGCAGTTTGCCGATGGCAAGGCAAAGGCGCATCTCTACATGCACTTCGACTACACGGTCGATCCGACTTGCGCTCCGGGGCTGTTCGAGAAGAAATAGCTCGCCCCCAGGTTGGACGCGGGGTGCTTCAGAATGAAGGGTCGCTTTGGGTGGCCCTTTTTCTTTTTTGCGGTTTCGTTTGTCTCATCCCCCAGTTTCCGAAGACGCCACGGCTTTCCTGAAGCGCGGAACGCCTGCTTATCGTCGAGCGACCTTCGCGATCTTCTGCGCCGGCCTGTCGACCTTCGCTTCGATCTACTGCGTTCAGCCTTTGCTGCCGCTGTTCGCGAGCCACTTCGGCGTGTCGGCGGCCAACAGCAGCCTGACGCTGTCGCTGACCACTTTGTGTCTTGCGCTGTGCATGCTGGTTGCGGGTTCGCTGGCCGAAGCACTGGGGCGAAAGCCGGTGATGCTGGTCGCGCTCGGGGTGTCGGGCGTGCTCGGGCTGGCCTGTGCTTTCGTCGATTCGTGGCCGCTGCTGCTGGTGTTGCGTGCGCTGGTCGGCGTTGCGTTGAGCGGGCTGCCTGCTTTGGCGATGGCCTACGTGGGGGAAGAGTTCGATCCGTCGTCGCTGTCGTCGGCGATGGGGCTCTACATCAGCGGCAACGTGCTCGGCGGGCTGGCCGGGCGGTTGCTCTCGGGCGGACTCGCCGACCTCGGTGGCTGGCCCTTGGCGATGGGCGGGATCGCGACGCTGAGCCTGGCATCGCTGGTTATCTTCGCGTGGCTGCTGCCGCCTTCGCGCCACTTCAGGCCGCAACCTTTGTCGCTGCGTGGGCTGACCGGCAACTTCGCGATGCATCTCAGAACACCTGCACTGCGCACCGCCTTCGCGCTCGCTTTTCTGTTGATGGGCAGCTTCGTCGCGGTCTTCAACTACATCGGCTTTCGCCTGGCGTTGCCGCCGTTCGGCCTGTCGTCCACGGTCATCGGTCTGCTCTTTACCGTCTACCTGCTCGGCAGCTACAGCGCGAGCAAGGCGGGGTCGATGGTGGACCGCATCGGGGCGCGCCGCGTGGTGCAGATAGGCATCGGTTTGATGCTGCTCGGAATCGGCGCGCTGGCGACAACGTGGCTGCCGGTCGTGGTGGTCGGGCTTGCTTTGCTCACGGTTGGATTTTTTGCCGCGCATGCGGTGGCCAGTGGCCAGATCGGCCAGCGCGCGCACAGCGCAAAGGCACAGGCCGCGTCGCTGTATTTGTGCGCGTATTACCTCGGCTCAGGGGTGCTCGGCTACGCTGGTGGCGCGCTGTGGCAGCACGCGGGATGGGGCGCGCTGATGGCGGGGGTGGCGATTTCAGTGCTCATCGCCGCTGCCTTGACCCGCCGTTGGTAACCGCGGTGCGGCACACTTGCCGAAGAATCATTTCAGGAGTGCCCAGATGACACCCACGACCACGATCGACTTCTCCAAAATCGCATCCGACCGCCTGCCCGAATTGCTCTGCGCGATGCCAAAGGCGGAGCTGCACATGCACATCGAAGGCTCGCTCGAACCCGAGCTGATCTTCGCGCTGGCGCAGCGCAACAAGGTGTCGATTCCGTATGCCGATGTCGAGGCTTTGCGGCGCGCCTATGCCTTCACCAATCTGCAGAGTTTTCTGGACATCTACTACGCCGGCGCGAGCGTCCTCATCACCGAGCAGGACTTCTACGACATGGCCTGGGCCTACCTGCAGCGCGCCGCGGCCGACAACGTGGTGCACACGGAGATGTTCTTCGATCCGCAGACGCACACCGCGCGCGGCATTCACGTCAAGACGGTCATCGACGGACTGCATCGCGCCTGTGTCGACGCCGAAGCACAGCTCGATGTCAGCGCATCGCTCATCCTTTGCTTTTTGCGCCACCTGAGCGAAGAAGATGCGTTCGAAACGCTGTCGCAAGCACTGCCATATCGCGACCAGTTCATCGGTATCGGGCTCGATTCCGGTGAGGTCGGCAATCCGCCCGAGAAGTTCGCACGGGTGTTCGCGCGCTGCCGCGAGTTGGGCTTTCACCTGGTCGCGCATGCCGGTGAAGAAGGGCCGCCGGAGTATGTGTGGAGTGCGCTCGACGTGCTCAAGGTCGAGCGCGTCGACCACGGCGTGCAGAGTTCCAAAGACCCCGCGCTGATGGCGCGACTCGCGCGTGATCGCATCCCGCTCACCGTGTGCCCCCTGTCGAATCTCAAGCTCTGCGTGTTCCCCGTTCTGGCCGACCACAACCTCGGTGCGCTGCTCGATGCCGGCCTGGTCGCGACCGTCAACTCCGACGACCCGGCGTACTTCGGCGGCTACATGAACGAAAACCTTTTGCAGACCTTCGCTGCGACCGGGCTCACCGCGCAGCAGGCGTGGCAGCTGGCGGCCAACAGCTTCGAAGGCAGCTTCATCGATGACACCGCGAAGGCGCGCCACATCGATCGGCTCAACGAGGTTTTCGCGCGCTTCACCTGAGCTCTTGATCTTTCGGCGGCCCTCGGGCTGGCCGATGCTTTGCCGGCGGATGGGACAATCCGCGTGCGCAGCCGTTGCTCCAGGCCGCGCACTCTTCTATTTCGGGGCCATGTTGAGGAACACCATGTACAAAAACCTTGTGGCTGCGCTCGCGGCTGCCTGTTGCTTTTTATCTCCCGTCTTTTCTCCCGCGTTGGCCCAGACGGCCAAGCCCGCTGCATCAGGCGATCCGCTCAAGGTCGCCTTCGTCTACGTCGCGCCGCTCACCGACACTGGCTGGGTCCATCAGCACGACCAGGGCCGCAGAGCGATGGAGATCGCGCTCGGCAGCAAGGTCAAGACAAGCTACGTCGAGAACGTAGCCGAAGGGGCCGACGCGGAACGCGTGATTCGCGACCTGGCGATGCAAGGCAACAAGCTCATCTTCACCCCGAGCTTCGGCTACATGGAGCCGACGCTGAAGGTCGCCAAAGACTTCCCTGACGTCAAGTTCGAGTCGATCACAGGCTACAAGACCGCACCCAACGTTGCGACCGCCAACGCGCGCTACTACGAGGGCCGCTACCTGGCGGGCATCGCGGCCGGCCGGATGACAAAGACGCATGTGGCCGGCTACGTGGCCGGATTCCCCATTCCTGAAGTGCTGCAGGGCATCAACGCCTTCACGCTCGGCATGCGTTCGGTCGACCCGACGGCGCGCGTCAAGGTCGTGTGGCTCGACGTCTGGTTCGACCCGTCGAAGGAACGCGACGCGGCCATGACGCTCTTCAACCAGGACGTCGACGTGATCGCCTTCCACACCGGCTCTTCCGCCGTGATGGCGGCAGCGCAAGAGCGCGGCAAGCTGGCCATCGGCTATCACTCCGACATGCGCAAGGTCGGGCCCGACGCCCAACTCGTCGCGGTGACGCACGAATGGGGCGGCTATTACACGCAGCGCGCCCGCGCCGTGCTCGATGGCAGCTGGAAAAGCGGCGATGTCTGGGGCGGCGTGAAGGAGGGCATGGTCCACGTCGGCGACTTCGGCTCCAAGGTGCCCAAAGCCGTGCAGGACGAGGTGCTGGCACGGCAGCGCGACATCGCCTCCGGCAAGCTGGTGCCGTTCCATGCGGTCGCCGACGTGCGCGACAACGAGGGCAACGTTGTCATCGCCAAGGGCATGAGCCTGAGCGATGCGCAGATCCTCCAGATGAAGTGGCTGGTCGAGGGCGTGCAGGGGCGGGTCGCGCACTGACATCGCGCACCGACATCGGAGACAGGCAGGCGGTGAGGGCGCGCGTACGATCGCCCGAAAGCGTTTTCAGGAGATAGAACCATGTCAGCCGTGCCACCTGCTGCACCCGCCACAGCACCTCAGGCGTTCACCGCCGCGTTCCCGATTCGTTCGCTTGACGATGTCCGACGGCTCGAAGAAACGCCGCTTGAAAAGGCGCTCACCGTTCGCAGCACCTACGAGCTTTTCTGCAACGTCGCGCGCGCTCATGGAGAGCGCCCCGCGCTTACTTTTCTACGCACCGGCGACCCGGAAGACGCACCCATCCGTTGGACCTATGCCGAGCTGATGCGCGGCATCCATCAAACGGCCAATCTGTTGCACACGCTGGGCGTCGGTCCGCAGGATGCGGTCGCCGTGTTGCTGCCCGGTTGCCTCGACTATCACCTCGCGTTGTGGGGCGGCGAGGCGGCCGGCATCGTGCAGCCGCTGAACCCGCTGCTGACCGACGAAAAGCTGGTGTCGCTGATGCGGGCGGCCGGTGCCAAGGTGCTGATCGCTTACGGCTCGGACGATGAGTCGGGCATGTGGTCGAAGGCCATGCGGCTGCGCAGTCAGGTGCCGACGCTGACGATGGTGTTGCGCGTGGCGCCGCACGACGAGCCTGCGGATGCGGTGATCGACTTGCCGGAAGGCGTCGGCGATTTCAGTTCGCTGCGCGCGCAGCAGCCCGACGATCGGCTGGTGAGCGGGCGCGACATCGCACCCGAAGACATCGCCGCGTACTTCCACACCGGCGGCACCACCGGCGCGCCCAAGCTCGCGCGGCACAGCCACGGCGCGCAGGTCTTCACCGCCTGGGCCTGCGTCCAGCTGACCGGTGTCACGCACACCGACGTCACCATCAACGGCTATCCGCTGTTCCATGTCGCGGGCGTGCTGCCGGCCTCGCTGGCGTCGCTGTCGGCGGGTGTCGAGTCGATCATTCCGACGACCTCGTTGTTGCGCAACAAGACGGTGCTGGCCAACTACTGGCGGCTTGTCGACAAGTACCGGCCGACTTCGCTGTCGGCGGTGCCGACGGTGCTGGCCGCACTCGCCAACGTGCCGTTGAACGGTGCCGATCTTTCGTCGATTCGTTACTGCCGCACTGGAGCCGCAGTGCTGGCGCCGGAACTGGCGGCGCGCTTCAAGCGGCTGTTCGGCCTGCATGTGCACGAGAGCCTCGGCATGACGGAAATGGCCGGCATCTCGACCATCACGCCGCCGGGCGTCGAAGGGCAGGCCGGCTGCGTTGGCTTCAGGCTGCCCTATTCGCAGATGCGTATCGTGTCGCTCGACGATCAAGGCGGTGCCAGCGACCGTGACGTGGCGCCGGGCGAGCACGGCATGGTGCTGTTCAAGTCGCCGAATCTGTTCTCGGGCTTCCTCGATCCGGCCGACACGGCCAAGGCCTTCACCGGCGACGGCTGGCTGGCAACCGGCGACCTCGGCTGGCTCGACGATCAGGGCCGGCTCAACCTCACCGGCCGCTCGAAAGACCTGATCATCCGCAGCGGCCACAACATCGATCCGAAGACCATCGAAGACGCGCTGGGCGCACATCCCGCGGTGCAGTTGTGTGCGGCAGTGGGCGCGCCCGACGCGTATGCGGGCGAGCTGCCGGTGGCCTATGCGACGTTGGTGCCGGGCGCGCAGGTGACCGAGGCGGAACTGCTGGCTTTCACTTCGGCCGGCGTCGACGAAGCGCCTGCGCGGCCCAAGTCGGTGACCATCATCGAACACATGCCGATGACCAACGTCGGCAAGATCTACAAGCCGGAACTGCGTGGCCTGGCAGGGCAGCAGGTCGCAAGTGCGCTGGTGGACGCGGTCTGCACCGGCCTGGGGCTCGGCGCGATGGTACGGCCGGCGGTGCGCATCGAAGGTGAAACCGGCGTCGCGGTGCTGATCGATGCGTCGGCCGCCGGCACGCATGCGGACGCATTGCAGGCGCAATTGCAGGAGGCGCTGGGACGGCTGCCGATCAAGACGCGCGTCGCGCTGGTCTGAGCGCGCTGGGTTGGCGCTCGTATAGCCCCCATACGTGCACGGAAATTGCGGCGTGCCCTCCTGGCCTTACCCTCAAGCCCATGCACGCGTACCGAGCCTCCCTTCTGCGATTTGACTCTTCCGGCAAGCCGCTCTTCGACGAAGACGGCCTGCTGGTCGTCGGCCCCGATCCACGCGGGCGGCAGATCGTCGTGGCGGCAGGTGCCTTCAATTCGATCCATTCGCAGTACGCCCACGTGCCGGTGACGCACTGGCCGGGTCGCATCCTGGCGCCGGGCTTCATCGATATGCACGTGCATTTTCCGCAGACCGACATCATCGGCGCGCCATCGGAAGGCTTGCTGCCGTGGCTCGAGAACTACACCTTCCCTGCGGAGGCGCGCTTTGCCGACCCGGCACATTCGATCGAAGTGGCCGAGTTCTTTCTCGACGAGATGCTGCGCAACGGCGTGACCACCTCGCTCACTTTCGCGACCTCGCACGTGCAGTCGGTCGATTCGTTTTTCGAAGCGGCACAGCGGCGCAGCCTGCGCATGATCACCGGCAAGGTGCTGCAAGATCGTCACTCGCCCGACGGCGTGCGCGACGACACCGAGCAGAGTCTGATCGACACCGAATCGCTCATCTGCAAATGGCACAACGTCGACCGGCTGGGTTACGCGATCACCCCGCGTTTTGCACCGACCAGCACCGACGCGCAACTTCGTGGTGCCGGCGAACTGGCCGCGAAGTACCCCGACACCTGGATTCACTCACACGTCGCCGAGAACAAGGACGAGGTGAAGTGGGCGCGCGAGCTGTTTCCCAAGGCGCGCTCGTATCTCGACGTGTACACGGGCTTCGGGCTGATGCGCGAGCGCGCGGTGTATGCGCACTGCATTCACTTCGACGATGACGACCGCCGCCTGATGCGCGAGACCGGCGCGGCCACGGCGGTGAGCCCGACCAGCAATTTGTTCCTCGGCAGCGGCTTCTTCGACTTCGAGGGTGCCGACCGCATCGACTACCACTACGGCCTGGCCAGCGATGTCGGGGGCGGCACCAGCTTCAGCCCGTTCCACACCATGATGGCGGCTTATTACGTCGGGCGCGAAGGGCAGACCAAGCCCGGCATCAGCATCGCGCCGTCGGAACTGTGGTGGCGCCATACCGGTGGCGCGGCACTCGCGCTCGGGCTCGATGGCGTCGCGGGCAATCTGCAGCCAGGCTGCGAGGCCGACTTCATCGTGCTGAACCCGAAGGCGACGCCCCTGCTCGCGCGCAAGAGCGGTTTGGCGGCGAATCTCGAAGAGTTGCTTTTTTCGATGATCGTGCTCGGCGACGACCGGCTCATCGAGCGGACGGTGATCTCGCAGGCGAGCGGCAGCTGACGCGTCTCGCATCGAGGATGTCGCAGGCCGGCTCCTTAGAATGACGCTCCGAGGAAGGACCCCCTGAGATGACCATCAAGAGCGACAAATGGATTCGGCGCATGGCCGAGCAGACCGGCATGATTGAACCCTTCGAGCCGGGCCAGGTGCGCGAGCGCGAAGGCAACAAGATCATCAGCTACGGCACGTCGAGTTATGGCTACGACATTCGCTGCGCGCCCGAGTTCAAGGTGTTCACGAACATCCACAGCACGGTGGTCGACCCCAAGAATTTCGATGAGAAGAGCTTTGTCGACATGGACGGCGACTTCTGCATCATTCCGCCGAACAGCTTCGCCCTGGCGCGTACCGTCGAGTACTTTCGCATCCCGCGCAACGTGCTCACCATCTGCCTTGGCAAGAGCACTTATGCGCGCTGCGGAATCATCGTCAACGTGACGCCTTTCGAGCCCGAATGGGAAGGCTATGTGACGCTCGAGTTCAGCAACACGACACCGTTGCCGGCCAAGATCTACGCGGGCGAAGGCTGCGCGCAGGTGCTGTTCTTCGAGAGCGACGAAGTTTGCGAAACCAGCTACAAGGACCGCGGCGGGAAGTACCAGGGCCAGCGCGGCGTCACTCTGCCTAAAGCCTGAAGCCTCAGGGGCGCCGAGCAGGGCGGCTTGCGCCTCTGGCCGATGTCCTGGAGCCGATGTCGTACTTCGGTCCGGTCCTACACCGCATCGCGCCCGGCTCCCCCACCTTGTTTCCTGGGCGTTCCCCACTATCCGTTCCAGACTCGTGCAGCCAGCACGACCAGGAATCGATATGACTCAATGGATCGCCGAACTCTCGCCGCTGCGTAAATTGCTGATGGCCGCATTGGTCGCCATAGTTTGCGCACAGGCTGTCGCCATGACCATGCTGGTGCGCTCGCAAGTGCAAAAGGCCGAGATGCGCGAAGCTGCGGAGGCTTCCAGTCGCGGAGTCGTTGCAACGCGCCTGGACTCCAATCCGGCGGCTAACGCTCGCACGATGTCGGTCGGTTACGTCGCACCCCGTTAAGCCGGTACCATCACATGAAAGCCGGCCGTTGCCGGTGAGGAGAGTCTCATGAAGTGGGAAGGCAACGAGCAGTCGGACAACGTCGAAGAC